>JABFWJ010000433.1 GCA_013362295.1 Thermoleophilia bacterium | reverse complement strand
ACTGGCGCGATCCCGGGCTGAACGAGAACGAGGCCGCCGCCATGTGCTACACGAGCGGTACGACAGGGCTGCCGAAGGGCGTCCTGAACTCACACCGCTCGACGATGCTGCACACGCTCGGCGTCGCTGCCGGGAACCCGATGGGCCTCGGCATTTCCGAGTCGGACTGCATCCTCCCGGTCGTTCCGATGTTCCATGCGAACGCGTGGGGCTATCCGTATCTCGCGACGATGATCGGCGCCAAGCTCGTCTATCCCGGGCCGTTTCTCGACCCGGAGAGCCTGCTCGAGGCGTTCGCGGAGGAGCAGGTGACGTGGACTGCCGGGGTGCCGACGATCTGGCTCGGTATCCTCGCCTTGCTCGACGCGACTCCGGGCAAATGGGATCTCTCGAGGATGAAAGGCATGCTCGTCGGCGGCTCGGCCGCCCCGCGGGCGATGATCGCCGGCTTCAAGCAGCGGCACGGGATGACCGTCGTGCACGGCTGGGGGATGACCGAGACGTCGCCGGTCGCCTCGACCGCTCAGCTGCCCGGGGAGCTCTCCGAGGCAGACGAGGAGACGCAGTTCGACTACGTCGCCATGCAGGGCCGGCCGCTGCCGCTCGTCGAGCTCCGCAACCGCGACGCCGACGGCAACCTCCTGCCGTGGGACGGCGAGTCGATGGGCGAGCTCGAGATCCGCGGACCGTGGGTCGCCGCCGGGTACTACGACACACCGGAGCAGGCGGAGCGGTGGACCGACGACGGCTGGTTCAAGACCGGTGACGTCGTCTCGATGCACCCGCGCGGGTTCGTCCAGATCAAGGATCGCTCGAAGGACGTGATCAAGTCGGGCGGCGAGTGGATCTCGTCGGTCGAGCTCGAGAACGCGCTGATGGCGCACCCGGCGATCGCCGAGGCTGCGGTGATCGCCGTTCCGGACGCGAAGTGGGACGAGCGTCCGCTCGCCGCGGTCGTGCTGCGCGAAGGGCAGTCCGCGACCGCCGAGGAGCTCCGCGCGTTCCTCGAGCCGAGCTTCGCGAAGTGGTGGCTGCCAGACCGCTTCGAGTTCATTGCGGAGATCCCGAAGACGAGCGTCGGCAAGTTCCGCAAGACCGAGCTCCGCGAGCTGTTCGCACCGCAGGCGACACCGCAGTCTGACGCACCGCAGTCTGACGCACCGCAGTCTGACGCACGCTCCGCTGCGGTGAGCTCCCAGTGATCGAGACCGTCTGGCTCGACAATCCGCCGGTCAACGCCGTCAACAGCGGGATCATCGAGACGCTGTGGAACGCGTTCGAGAACCTCGACGGCGGCGTCAACGCGGTCGTGCTGCGCGGGAAGGGAGAGCGGGCGTTCTCAGCCGGTGCCGACATCACGGGCTTCGTCGGCGGCGCAGCCGAGGGTGACCGGCCCGCCGGCATCCAGCCGGTCGCCGACCTGATCGAGTCGGCGCCCGTCCCGGTCGTCGCCGCGATTCACGGCTACTGCCTCGGCGGCGGCCTCGAGATCGCGCTCGCGTGCGACTTCCGCGTCGCCACGCGCGACGCCCAGCTCGGCTTCCCGGAGGTGAATCTCGGCCTGCTGCCGGGCGGCGGCGGCACGCAACGCGCGCCGCGCCTGATCTCGCGCGGCCGCGCTGCGTGGTTGATCATGTCGGGTGAGCGGATCCCGGCGGAGACGGCCGAGAGCTGGGGGCTCGTCGAGTTCGTCGTCGACGACCTCGAAGCCGGCATTGCACGGTACGTCGAGCCGCTCGACAGGCAAAGCCCGCATGCGATCCGCCAGATCAAGTCGTTGCTGCGCGATACTCGTGACGACCGCCACGACGAACGCGAGGTGCAGGCATTCGCCGCCTGCCTCAACTCCGAGGACGGTCAGGAGGGCGTCGCCGCGTTCCTCGAGAAGCGGCAGGCGAACTGGACCGGCCGATGAAGGCACCTCGTTGAAAGCGATCGTCCTGCGCGAGGTCGGCGGCGAGCTCGCGCTCGAGGACGTCGCGGAGCCCGAGGACGGCGCGATTCTCGACGTGCGTGCGGCCGGCGTGAACTTCGCCGACGTCCTGATCCGCCGCGGCCTGTATCCGCAGATGCCGCCGCTTCCGTACGTGCTCGGCAACGAGGTCGCGGGCGACCTCGAGGGGAGGCGGGTGCTGGCGCTACCGCGCGCCGCAGGCGGCTACGCGGAGCGGGTCGAGGTCGACCCGCACTGGACGTTCCCGCTGCCCGACAACGCGTCCTACGCGGCCGGAGCCTCGTTCCTCACGACGTACCTGACGGCTCATATACCACTCGTACACCAGTTGCATATCAGTGCCCGATCAGTGGTACTCGTGCACGCGGGCTCTGGCGGCGTGGGCAGCGCGGCGATCGAGCTCGCCAAGCTCAGGGGCGCGACCGTGATCGCGACGGCGAGCTCGGAGGAGAAGCGTGCGTTCGCGCGCGAGGTCGGGGCCGACCAGGCGGTGGGATACGACGAGATCGACGACCTCCGCGTCGACGTGGTGATCGACCCCGTCGGCGGCGACATCTTCACGCGCTCGCTGCCGCTCCTCAACCCGCTCGGCACGATTGTCGCGATCGGCTTTGCCGGCGGGCTGTGGGAGGACCCGAGCGTGCAGTGGCTCGTGGGCCGGAATGCCGCCGTTGTCGGGGTCTATCTCGGCAGGCTGATGAAACTGCGCCCGGAGCTCGTGCACGAGGCCGCCGAGGAGCTCCTCACCTTGTGGGCGAGGGGTGAGATCGACCCGCGCGTCGGCTCGACGTTTGCACTCGGCGACGCCGGCGACGCCCACGCACTGATCGAGTCGCGCCGGCACGTCGGCAAGGTGGTGCTCGAGCCGTGAAGGCGCTCGTCACGGGAGGCGAAGGGGGCCTCGGGCGGGCGATGCGCGCACGGCTCGAGCGGGAGGGCTACGACGTCGAGTCGCTCGACCTCGTGAACGGCTTCGACGTCGCCGACCCGATGGCCTGGGAACGCGTCCAGGCGGTCGACCTCGCGGTGCTCAACGCAGGGATCCTGACCGCGGAGACCGACCTGAGGAAGCTGGCGCCGGAGGACTACCGGCGGGCCGTCTCCGTCAACGTCGACGGGGTGGTCTTCGGCGTGCGGCGACTGGCGCAGGTGATGGAGCGCGGCACGATCGTTGCGACGGCGTCACTCGCCGGGCTGGTCGGCATGCCGCTCGATCCGATCTACTCGCTGACGAAGCACGCGATCGTCGGTTTCGTCCGCAGTGTCGCGCCGGCGCTCGCGCCGCTCAAGGTGAACGCGATCTGCCCCGGTATCGCGGACACGCCGATGCTCGACCAGCACGGCCAGCGGGCGCTGTTCGCCGACGCCGGCTTCCCGCTGTTGCGGCCGGAGGAGGTAGCGGACGCGATGTGGCTCGCAGCGGCGAGCGAGGGCACGGGCGAGTGCTGGTTCGTGCAACCGGGTCGCGAGCCGGCGCCGTTTCGCTTCGCCAACGTGCCCGGACCGCGCCGCGAAGGGGTGTCCGTCGGCCTCCCGCCGATCGCTCGACTCCGTTAGGCCCGTAAAGTGCAATCGGACGCAATCCACCTAGGAGGAACCGCATGAACACATACGTGATCCTGCGCCGCGGCGGCTGGCGCACCCCGGAAGACCTGCAGGCAGCAGCCGCCAGGTCGTCCGCCGTCGGTGACGACGAGATGTCCGACGACATCCGCTGGATCCGCAGCTACGTGATGGCCGAGCCCGAGGACGGTGGACTCGGGACGGTCTGCATCTACCAGGCGACCAGCCCGGAGAAGATTCGCGAGCACGCGGAGCGGGCCGACCTGCCGGTGACGGAGATCGTCGAGGTCGCCGATACGGTGATCGTGCGGCCCGATCCGGTTCCGTCAGAGGCCTGACCTCAGTTCAAGCCGGGGTCGAACGGCATGTTCTCCATCAGGGAGAACGGGCCGCCCTTCCGGTGCAGCACGGTCCGCCACAGCTCATCCGGGTCGTCGGCGAATGCGTCGTCCGGCTCGGCGTCGACGATGATCCATGACGGTTCGTCCAGCTCCGCCTCGAGCTGGCCCGCGCCCCAGCCCGAGTAGCCGGCGAAGAGCCGCATGCGCTTGATCCCCAGGTCGTCGGGCTCGGTGTCCGCGGGCATGAAGCCGAGGCCGCCCATGATCGGCGCGGCGGCCTGGTCGACGTCCTCGAACTCTGCGAGCACGATGAACGCCTCGGGCTGAACCGGGCCGCCGACGAACACCGGGTCGTTCGCTCCCGGCAACCCGTCGAGCAGCGGCACGGCGTCTGCAGCTGCGACGTCGGACGGTCGGCTGAGCACGAGCCCCATGGCGCCTTCGTCGTCGTGGTGCGCGACGAGGACGACCGTCTTGCGGAAGTTCGGGTCGATGAGGCTGGGCGACGAGACGAGCAGCTTGCCCTGGAGCGAATTCACCCTAGGAGAACTGCCACCCTTCGCCGTTTGCAAACGCCTTCAGGATGCGTTTTGCGACGACCTGGCGGTGGACCTCGTCGGGCCCGTCGTAGATTCGGCCGGCGCGCGCCATCGTCGCCATGTGCGCGAGCGGGGTCTCGTCGGTCAGGCCCTTCGCCCCGTGCACCTGAATCGCCCGGTCGATGACGTCGTTCAGGACCTTCGCGGCGAAGAACTTGATCGCGGAGACCTCGACGCGCGCCTCGTCGCCGCCGTCGATCTTGTGCGCGGCGTCGAGCGTCATGAACCGGCAGGCCTGGATCTCCGCGTAGCTGTCGGCGATCCAGTTCTGCACCGTCTGCTTCCGTGCCAGCGGCTCTCCGAACGTCTCGCGCTCGAGCGAGTAGCGGCACATCAGGTCGAACGCGCGCTGCATCTGCGCGAGCCAGCGCATGACGTGGTGGATCCGGCCCGGGCCGAGGCGCTTCTGCGCGATCAGGAAGCCCGCTCCCTCGGTGCCGAGCGTGTTCACGAGGGGGACGCGGACGCCGGTGTAGCGGACCTCGCAGTGGGTCGACCACCCACGGCCGACGTGGCCCATCACCGGGACGGGCCGCACGATCTCGACGCCGGCCGTCTCGACGGGAACGATGATCTGCGTGGCGCGCCCGTGGGGGGCGGCGTCGGGGTCGGTGACCGCCATCACGATCCCGAACGCAGCGCCTTCGGCGCCTGAGGAGAACCACTTGTGCCCGTCGATCACCCAGTCGTCGCCGTCGCGGACGGCGCGGGTGCGCAGCGTGGTCGGATCGGAGCCCGGCACCTCGGGCTCCGTCATCGAGAAGAAGGAGCGCACCTGCCCCGCGACGAGCGGGTACAGCCAGCGCGCCTTCTGGTCTTCGGTCCCGAACAGGTGGAGGATCTCGGCGTTGCCGGCGTCGGGCGCCTGGCAGCCGAAGATCAGCTGGCCCCAGACTGTCAGCCCGATCTGTTCGTTCAGGTACGCGTAGTCCAGGAAGCCGGTGCCGGTGCCGCCCGCCTCGGGTGGCACGTGCGGCGCCCACAGTCCGAGCTCGCGCACCTCGTCCTGCAGTTCCGCGACGAGTGCCTCGGCCTCGTCGTCCTCGCGGTCGAGGAGGTGCTCGTTGGGAAGAACGCGCTCCGACATGAACGCGCGGACCTGGCCGAGCCGCTCGGTCGGAGGTGCCCAGGCCGCGGTCGTCATTGACATAGCATCGCATTTGATGCGGCTCGGCTTCTACATGGGCTACGCGCAGCCGGGCACGAACCCTCTCGAGCTGCTCGAGCTGGCCCGCGAGGCGGAGTCACTCGGCTACGAGTCGGCGTGGGCGGCCGAGGCGTGGGGTGTGGACGCGATCACGCCGCTTGCGTGGCTCGGCGCGCAGACGACCACGTTGAAGCTCGGCACCGCGATCATGCAGCTGCCGGGCCGCTCGCCCGCGAACGCCGCCATGACGGCCGCGACGCTCGACATGCTGTCGGGCGGCCGCTTCCTGATGGGGCTCGGCACGTCCGGCCCGCAGGTGGTCGAGGGCTGGCACGGTCAGGAGTGGGGCAGGCCGCTCGGGAAGACCCGCGAGTACGTCGAGATCGTGCGCACGATCCTGCGCCGCGAGCGCCTCGAGCATCACGGCGAGCACTACGACATCCCGGTCCGGGGAGGGACGGGCCTCGGCAAGCCGCTGAAGCTGATGGCCCGGCCGTTGCGCCCGGAGATCCCGATCTATCTCGCCGCGATCGGCCCCAGGGCGGTCGAGCAGGCGTTCGAGATCGCGGACGGCTGGCTGCCGATCTTCTGGTCGCCGGAGCAGGCGCGTTCGGTGTTCCCGGTCGAGCGCGCGCGCGAAGGCTTCGACGTCGCCGCAACCGCGCCGGCGATCGTGACGGACGACGTCGACTCCGCGCGGGCGATGCTCAAGGAGTACTACTCGTTCTATATCGGCGGCATGGGCGCGCGCGGCAAGAACTTCTACAACGACCTCTTCACGCGCTACGGCTACGAGGCGGAGGCGCGGGAGATCCAGGACCTCTTCCTCGACGGCCACCAGCGCGAGGCGGCGACGAAGGTGCCTGATGCCTTCGTCGACGAGGTCGCGCTCGTCGGCCCGGTCGAGCGGATCCGCGACCGGCTCGCGGCCTGGCGGGAGAGCGGCGCGACGACCCTGCTCGTCTCGACGCGCGACGCCGCGACCCTCCGCGGCGTCGCGGTGGCGGTCAGCTAGAGGCTTACCGTCTCGAGCGCGGTCTCGGCGAGCAGCGGGACGGCGTGCTCGAAGAGCGCGGCGCGCGTGTCCTCCTCTCCGAGCTCGCCGCGTACGTAGCGGCCGTAGATCGCCTCGCAGAACACCGCGGCCTTCCAGAGCGCGAGCCCTTCGAACCAGGCGAGCGGCTGTACGTCGCGCCCGCTGCGCTCCGCGTAGCGCTCGACGAGCTGTGCGCGCGACGGAAAGCCGGGCTCGGCCGTCACCGGCGACGAGCCGAGCGCGCTGGCGCGGCCGTCCGGCTCGCTGTAGGTCGCGAGCAGGTAGCCGACGTCGGCGCGCGGATCGCCGATCGCGCCCATCTCCCAGTCGAGCACCGCGACGATGCGCGTCGGGTCGTCCGGCGACACCATCATGTTCCCGAGGCGGTAGTCGCCGTGCACGACCGCCGGGCGGAACGGCTCCGGGACGTTGTCGGCGAGGAAGCGCCCGACCTCGTCGACGGCGGCGATCTCGCGCGTCTGGTTGATCTCCCAGAGCTGCGCGAAGCGCTTCACCTGTCGCTCGAGGTACGAGCCGGGCCGGGCGAACGCTTCGAGCTCCGGCCCGCGCGCCTCGTGGATCTCGACGAGCGTGTCGACGAGATCCAGGCCAAGTGCGAAGCGCGATTCCTCCGACTCGAGACCGACCGGCAGCTCGTGCGTGATCACGTGTCCCTCGAGGAAGCGCATGACGTAGAACGGGACGCCGATCACGCTCTCGTCCTCGCACACGGCGACGATCTCCGCGAGGCGCTCGAACGCCGCGGCGCGGATCGCGGTCTGCAGGCGGGCCTCGCGCACCATGTCGTGCGCCGACGGCGGGAGCGGAGGACGAGGCGGGCGGCGCAAGACGAACCGCTCGCCGCCGCGTTCGAGGAGGAAGGTGAAGTTGGAGCCGCCGCCGTCGCCGATCCTGCTCGCCGTGACCGCACCGGAGCCGAGGCCGTGTGCGTCGAGAAAGGCCTCGACGTTCTCCAGGATCAGCAGCGGTGCCTTGGTCGCCACCGCTGCGATGCTATGCCTTGAGATGCTCTGCACCGGTGCGGAGACGTCTGTATCTGATGCGGCATGCCGAGGTCTCGTACGTCGGCGAGCGCGATCCCGAGGTCGTGCGGCTGACCGAGCGCGGGCTCGAGCAGGCGGCGGCCGCTCATCGCGCGCTCGAGGACGTTCGGTTCGATCTGGTGGTGACGAGCTCGCTGCCGCGCACGCTCGAGACCGCGTCCGTGGTCGCGCCCGGAGCGGAGCCGCTGCGGCTGGACGCATTCGACGAGTGGCGGGGCGGGCGGCTGGACGCCATCCCGCCCGAGGAGCGCGAGCAGGCGTTCGTCGGCTCGCTCCAGGTCCGCGACGAGGAGGCCCGGTTTCTCGGCGGCGAGTCGCTCGGCGAAGCGCTCGACCGCGTCCTCCCGGCCTTCGAGCGCCTGCTCACCGAGGAGTGGGAAACGGCGCTCGGGATTTTCCACGGAGGCGTCAACCGCATCCTCATCTCGCATGCGCTCGCCGGCGGGCGCACCTACTTCGGCAACTTCGAGCAAGCGCCCGCGTGCATCAACGTCCTCGACTACTCGTCCGAACCGCCAGGGGAGAGCGGCTGGATCGTCCGCACCGTCAACTACATCCCGTATGACCCACTCCACCCCGCGCGCACGACCACGATGGAGGATCTCTGGGCGGACCTGAAAGCGTGGCTCGACGAACGCTAGGCCCCAAAGACACGTCCGCTCAGGGCCGGTCCCGTCGCCAAACGACGTGACGGAAGTGTGACGAACTCTCCACAGATCGTCGCTGAGCAGGGACAAACCGCGCCTCGAACGTCGCCAAACGACGGGTCAGCCGGCGGCGATCGCGCACACGCCGGCCAGGGCGACGGCGACTCCTGCTTGCTGCGGGCGCGTCAGGCGCTCGCCGAGGAGGACGTGGGCGAGGAGGACGGAGAGGACGGGATAAAGGGAGCCGAGCACGGCCACGAGGGCGAGGAGGCCGTGGCCGCTCGCGAACGCGAACAGGGTGTTCGCAGCGACGTCGGCGAGGCCGACGGCGGCGACCGCGCCGAGGGCCGAGCGCGGGGCGCGGAGGCTCGAGCGGCGCACGGTCGCGACCGAGACGAGCAGCGCGAGCGACGCGACGCGCGCACCCGTGAGTGTCGACAGGGGATCGCCCTCGCGGCTTCCGAGGCCCAGGAAGTAGACGAAGAGGCCGAGGGCACCGGCGGCCACCACGGCGAGCCCGACGGCGCGCGC
>JABFWJ010000497.1 GCA_013362295.1 Thermoleophilia bacterium | reverse complement strand
CGGCTCGACCGCGCGCGCGACCGCGGCCGGCGCCTTCTCACACGAGCGGTGCGCGCGGTCTCTGATCGAGGTCTACGAGGCGTCCCTGCGCGCGACGTAGTTGCCGAGGACGAGCATGTCCATGCGCGTCTTCTGAAACGTCTCGATCGCGTGCGCTGGCGTCATCACGATCGGCTCGTTCTCGTTGAACGACGTGTTGAGCAGGATCGGCACGCCGGTGAGCTCGTCGAAGGCGGAGATCAGCTTCCAGTAGCGCGGCAGGACGTCGGGCTCGACGGACTGCACGCGCCCGGTGTCGTCGACGTGGTTGACCGCGGGGATCAGCTCGCGCTTGTCCGCGCGCGTCTTGTAGACGAGCACCATGAACGGCGACGGATAGTCCTGCTCGAACCAGTCGCCGACGCGATCCGCGAGCACCGACGGCGCGAACGGCCGGAACGGCTCGCGGTGCTTGATGCGCGCGTTGAGGATGTCCTTCATGTCCTCGCGGCGGGGGTCGGCGACGATCGAACGCTGGCCGAGCGCGCGTGGCCCGAACTCCATGCTGCCCTGGAACCAGCCGACGACGTCGCCCTCGGCGATCCGGCGCGCCACGAACGCGAACAGCTCGCCGTCGTCGAGCCGAGTCGCGGCGACGCCGCCGGCCGCGAACGCTCCGGCGCAGGACTCGTCGTCGTAGTGGGGCCCCCAGTCGGCGGATCCCATCACGAACCCGCGACCGTTGCCGGTCAGACGGTGCCAGATGTCGAACGCCGCGCCCACCGCGGTCCCAGAGTCGCCGGCGGCGGGCTGGATGTAGACGTCGGTGAACGGGGTCTCGGGAATGATGCGGCCGTTCGCGACGGCATTGAGCGCGACGCCGCCGGCAAGCGCGATCCGTGGGATCCGCGTGCGCTCCCAGAGCGTGTTGACGATCCCGAGGTACGTCTCCTCGAGCACGTGCTGCAGCGAACGCGCCACGTCCTCGTGGTGGGTGCCGACCGGCTCCCCCGGCTGCCGCGCCGGGCCCAGAAGCTCTTCCAGCTCGTGCGAGAAGATGCGGCCGATCACAGGCGAGCCGTCGGCCCATGTCATCTCGACGCCGCGCGTGTGATGCGTGAAGTATTCGAGACCGAGCTCGAACAGCCCGTCCTTGGGACGTACGAGCCGACGCAGCTCGTCACTGCGGTTCAGCCGGCCGTAGGGCGCGAGGCCCATCACCTTTCCCTCGTCGCCGTAGTGCGGAAAGCCGAGCCACTGCGTGATCGCGGTGTAGAAGAGGCCGAGGGAGTGCGGGAAGAGCACGCGGTCGAGCACCTCTAGCTTGGTGCCGCGCCCGACCGCGAGCATCGTGCTGGCGAAGTCACCAAAGCCGTCCACGGACAGCACGGCGGCCTCCTCGAACGGCGAGACGTAGAAGGCGGAGGCGACGTGCGCGCGGTGGTGCTCGACGTTGTGCATCTTCGCGCGCAGCGAGCCACGGTCGACCCCGAGCGCATCCGCGATCGCGTCCCCAAAGTTCCCGACCTGCCGCTGGTTCGCGATCCGCTCGCGCACGAACGAGACGCTCGGCCGGTGACGCAGCGTCCGCCGGACCTTCGCGCCGATGTTGGCGCGTGGATCTCGTCCCACGGCCACGTGGTCCAGCTGCTCGGGCTTGAGACCCGCCTCGGCGAGGCACCACGCGGCGGCGAGCGACGGGAAGCCGGCGACATGTTTGATGCGGTTGAAGCGCTCCTCCTCGACGGCCGCGACGAGCTCGCCGTCGACGACGAGCGCCGCCGCCGCGTCGCCGTGGTAGGCGTTCAAGCCAAGGATCGCCGTCACGCGGCGATACTAGCCGCGTGCTCCGCGCCCGTTCCGTGCTCAGCTCGCTGCGGCGGTAGCCGGTACCGGCGGGCGCCGATCGAGGTACGCCCGCGCCCACAGCTCGAGGTTGAGCACGCGCCACAGCTCTTGGCCGGCTTCGTGCGCGCCGCTGCGGTGGCGCGCGAGCAACGCGCGCGCAGTCACGGCGTCCACGAATCCCCGGTCGGCGAACGTGCGTGATGCGAAGACTTCGTCGGCAAGCTCCCCGAGGGCACCGCGGAAGAAGCGACCTCCCGGTGCGACGAATCCGAGCTTGTCCCGCCGGTCGCGCACTCTCGGCGGCATGATGTCGCCGAGCGCCTCACGTAGAACGACCTTGGTCGTACCCCGGTGGAACAGCGCGTCCGGCGGGATCGAGAATAGGAGCTCGGCGAGGCGGTAATCGAGAAACGGTACGCGCGCCTCGATCGAGTGCGCCATCGAGTTGCGATCCTCGTAGCGAAGGAGCTCGGGGAGCT
>JABFWJ010000246.1 GCA_013362295.1 Thermoleophilia bacterium | reverse complement strand
ACGTGTTCTCTTCCGATCTCACGAGCCACGGCTCCTCGTCGCCGCGCCGGCGGTCCGCGACGGCGTACGCGAGGTGCGCCGGCGCGTGACCGGGCGTCGCGAGCGCGGTGATCACGGTGTTGCCGAGTTCGACGACAGCGTCGTCGGCGAGTGCGACGTGCTCGAACTCGACACCCGCACCGTCGGGCAGGTAACCCGTGGCGCCGGTGCGCTCGACGATCGCCGGCAGACCGGAGATGTGGTCGGCCTGCACGTGGGTCTCGAACACGGCCGTGATCGGCGCGCCGATCGCAGCCGCCGCCGCGAGGTATTCGTCGACGAAATCCGCGTGCGCGTCGACAACCGCCAGTTCACCATGCGTCGTGCAGCCGAACAGATAGCTGGCACAGGAGCCGGCGCCGTTCAGGAAGGGTCGCAGGAACATCCGATCTCCGCTCAGCCGGTCGTTGCGACAGGTCGTCCGGCCCGCCGCCACTCCGGATATCCGACGTCCAGACGGCGCGCCTTCAGCCCGCGCGCCCGGAGCAGCCGGACGGCGTCGTCGGCGTAGACGCAGTAGGGGCCGCGGCAATAGGCGACGACCTCGCGGCGCCGTGGCAACTTCGCCGCGAGCGCGTCCAAATCACCGACGGGAGCAGAGCGGGCGCCCGCGATATGCCCTGCCGCGTACTCACGCTCCGGCCGGACGTCGAGGACGACGACGTCGCCGCGCGCCAGCCGCTGTTCGAGCTCGTCGGCGGAGAGCTGCTCCATGCCGTCCCGCTCACCCAGATAGTCGTCCGCGAGGACGCTGACCTCGGCCACGTGGCGCACCGCGACGTCGCGCACCGCCGCCCAGAGGTCAGCCACGGTCTCGCTCGCCAGCCGGTAGAAGACGCGCGTTCCCTCGCGCCGGGGCCGGACAAGGCCCGCACGCGCGAGTACCTGCAGGTGCTGGGAGGTGTTGGCGACGCTCTGGGAGATCTCGCCTGCGAGCTCCTCGACGGAGCGCTCGCCCTGCGCAAGCACATCGACGATCTCTGCCCGCCGGCCGCTGCCGAGCGCCTGGGCGACCGACGCGAGGGCGTCGAATAACGCTGTCTTCGCTTCGCTCCTCGCCATATACTCAAGCTATCAAGCGATTACTTGAAAAGCAACGTCTACCGGCGCCTGCCGGCGTACTCGACGCGCGTGGCACGAATGTGCCCTGCCTCGATCGCCTCGGCCTCCTCGCGCTCGGTCGTGTCGGGCAAATCGGAGAAGAAATACGGCCCGTAGGCGAGATGCTCGCGCTCGAAGGAGCGGTCGAGCAGCTCCACCAGCAAGCCGGCAGGGTGCAGCCGCTCCGCGCGCGCCCAGTCGCGCAGGTACGTCCCCCACGGCTCCCCGGACGCGGTCCACTCGTCACGCCGGCGGTGCAGCCACCCTGCTCGCGCGTCCGGGCCGAGCCGCCGAAAGCACCACTCGGACGTGGGCTCGTCGAACAGCTCCCACGCCCATTCGACGACGACCAGCGTTCCGGCGCTCACGAGGATGCTCCCGACGCGGTCGATTACCGCAGCCGGATCGGCGACATGATGCAGCGACGCCGACGCAACGACCGCGTCGATGTCGCTCAACCCTTCGACCGCCTCCTCGAACGCAACGCGACGATAGCCCTCGCCCGCAGGCGCCGCCGGGTCGATGCCGACCGCCTCGTAGCCGTCCGACCGGAGCATCGGCACGAAGCCGCCGAGCGGACCGCAGCCGATCTCGACCACACGCGCGGGGGCATCAGGCAGCCGGCCGCGAACGAACGGCCACACTGCAGTGAGCCAACCCTCAGCGGGCGCCACGAGCACATGCTACGCACGGTGCGATCCACTCAACGAGTGCGCGGGTTGAGATGTTCGGAAACCGACGCACCCGAGCCGAGCTTCGCGACGACGAGGAACCGATCGTTTCCCTCGACGATCTCCTCGATGTCGGGCTCGTAGTGGCCGGGACGCACGAGAAAGCGATTGCCGGTCGAGCGTATGTGCTCGTATTCCTCGACAGTGAGCGACACCGATTCGTCGCAGGTCTCGCTCATGCACTCGCAGACGAACGTCGCAAAGGTGGCGCTCGAGCTCAGATCTTCGATTCGCTCGTTCACCTCCCGGAACAGGCTCTGGTTCCTGGCAGCACGCTGACGGCGCTTCTCGAGGTCTCCGTACTCAGTCACGTGCGCTCCCTTCCGCCATGGGCTTCCAACCACCGGGGAGAGAAACCTCAGCGCACACCGCTACGTGCGGTCGACAGCGAAGAAGAGCACACAGGAGGAGACCGCCTCGGTCCGATCAACCCTACTC
>JABFWJ010000373.1 GCA_013362295.1 Thermoleophilia bacterium | reverse complement strand
GGGGGCGCGCCCGCTCCGCGCTCGAGCTGTTCGGTGCGCTCGACATGCCGCACCAAGCCGCCGACGCGCGTCTCGTCCTCGCGCAAGCACTCGCCGACGAGCTGCCGGAGCTCGCGCGCGACGAGGCGCGGGCCGCGTACGCCGCCTTCAAGGAGCTTGGGGCGGCGCGCGCGATGGATTCGGCGGCGGCCGTCCTCCGCGACCTCGGCGCCGGGACGGGCCGTGGTCCGCGTACCTACGGCGAGCTGACTGCCCGCGAGCGCGACGTGCTCGCGCTGCTCGCACGCGGTATGACGAATGGTGGCATCGCGAAGACGCTCTTCATCAGCGAGAAGACCGCCGGCCACCACGTGAGCCGGATCCTGTCCAAGCTCGGCGTCCGGAATCGCGCCGAGGCCGCGGCGTACGCCACCGGGGCGGGCCTGCTCCCCGCCGCGGACGCTTCGGTCGAGAAATAGGGAGGCGAATAGGGAGACCGGCCGATGTGCCGGCCCCGCGCGGTGTAGCAGGCTCCCTAGGCCAATCGGAAGGAGGGATCGCATGGCTGTGACGGAGATCGATGCGCTGAAGGGCGCCCACCGCTCGACCTGGGCGGCGGGCGACTACGCGGCGGTCGCAGAGATCATCGACGACGTGCCGCCGCGCCATCTGCTCGGCGCCGTCGGCATCGAGCCGGGCCAGGACGTCCTCGACGTCGCCACGGGCACGGGTAACGTCGCGCTTCGCGCGGCGGCGGCCGGTGCGCGCGTCACCGGGCTCGACCTGACGCCGGAGCTGTTCGAGACCGCGCGGCTGCGCGCGCGAAGCCTCGACGTCGTGATCGACTGGGTCGAAGGCGACGCAGAGCAGCTGCCGTTTGAGGACGCATCGTTCGACCGCGCCCTGTCGGCGTTCGGAGTCCAGTTCGCGCCGCGTCACGAGGTCGTGGCGAGGGAGCTCGTGCGCGTCTGCCGCCCGGGCGGCGCCGTCGGCCTCGTGAACTGGACGCCGACCGGCAAGGTCGGCGAGCTGATCACGATCATGAGCCGCTTCCTTCCGGCTCCGCCGGCGTTCGCGTCGCCGCCTCCGCTGTGGGGCGACGAGGAGCACGTTCGGCGGCTCTTCGCCGACCTGGACGTGACGCCCCGGTTCGAACGGGCGACGACGCCGTGGCACTTCGACTCGGGCGAGCACTACGTCTCGTTCATGGAGACGAACTACGGGCCGACCCTGAAGGCCCGCGAGCGCCTGACCGCCGAGGGGCGATGGGAGGAGTGCCGCAACGAGATCGTCCAGATGATGGAGCGCCGCAACGAGGGGACGGACGGGCGCCTGCTTGTTCCCGCCGAGTACCTCCTCGTCGTCGCGCGGAAAGGAGACTCCAGATGAAACGTCTTGCTGTGAGCGCGATCGGGGCGCTCGCGCTCGCCGCCGTCCTCGCCGCGACTGTCTCGGCCGGACCGGGCGGACAGCGTCGCATCGAGGTGGCCTGGTACCAGGGCCACGAGGTCACGTTCCTGCAGCCGTCGCTGTTCAGCGCCAACCCCAACGGCGGAACGCTCGCCTGCTTCGGGCTCGGGCCCGACCTCGCCGGGATCGATCGCCCGACGCAGCCGCTCTACGTCATCTTCGACGCTACGGCGACGCAGGACCACTGCGACGGCCAGCCGAACGTGCTGCGTCACGACCACGTCCTACCGGTCGCCCCCGGCGACCCGGGGTACACGGGAGCCTGGCGGCTTGTCCTCCTGGTGGAGGGGACGCCGGGCAGTATCGACCTCGCTGTCAACCCGATCACCTCCGCGGCCCAGGTTCAGGCCGCGCTGGCGGCCGGGACGCTGCTAGACGTGACCTCCGCCCTCGCGCCGGGCGGCCCGGTGACGATGATCGCACCGGTCATCGGCGGCAGCTGAGACCACCATCTGCGTCCGGCGGCTTCGGCTTGCGGGCCGGGCCGCCGGGCGCCGGTCTCCCTCGGCGACTCTGTCGAGATCGAGAGACTCGAGCACGGGGGCGAGAGCGAGCACCTGGCTTGGCTCCCACCTTCTCCATCGCTGTCGCGCAGGTGCTCCCGCGCTCACGACCGTTGTCCTCCCGGGTCCACGGGGCGAGATGTCATCAGCGCCCAGGCACTTTCAGATTGACCACGGCGACCGCGTCTCGACCACGAGTACTCGGTCGCTATTAGGTCCATGTCGTGCCCCCGCTATCGGACCCCCGCATTTGCGGGGGTCGTTCTTTGGAGGACGACAACTCGTCTATGTCGAGTCGGCGGTTCGCGGCGACCTTGCGACAACCACGGGGCGCCTGCGCGCCGCCGCACGGATCCTGGGCGCGCGAGGGTGAGCCTGCGCTCAGCGCCGGTTCGCGAGCGTGATGTCGACTTCCCAAGAGGCGTGCGTGAGCGGCAGCAGGACCGGGCCGGGGAAGAGGTTGAGGTCGAGGTGGCGAGTGTCGTTGCCGAGGCGCACGTCGACGTGGGCCGCAAGCGTCTGCGAGTCATGGTCTGGGGTCACGGCGTGCGCCCAGACTTTCAGCTCGCGCGCGGCGGCTGGGTCTGCGCCGTCGCACTGGCCCGCGAGGATCGCCCGTCGGAGCAACGGGAATGCAGGGATCTCGCCTGCGGCGGCGCGGAGGCGCTGCTCGCCTCCCTGATACTCGAGCCGGACGTCGCTTTCGGCGGGCCGGCCGTCGGCCGTGACGGCGAAAGTCGCCGCCGTCTTGTCGTCCCGTGCGCGTAGCTCGACGTTCACTCGGGGCATGAACGCCCCGCGGCGGGCGATGGTCACGGTCATGGCGACGATCGCGACGCCGGCGAGAAGGGCAGCGCCCCGCTTCAACGGGCTGTCCCAGATGATGACGCCATGCAGGAAGACGCCGGCCAGGAAGAGGAGGTAGATGCCACCCAGGAGCAGCGGGTTGCCGAGCTTGCGATAGATGGCCGCCGGAACGTGCTCGCCCTTCCGGCGGCTGGACACGAGGAGCAAGACCGGGAAGATCCCGGCCAGCAGCGAGACGACGAGCGCGCCGACGAAATCGATGATGCCTGCGAACGAGCCGGAGTGCGTCACCGCCATCCATTCGGCCGCCACGAACGCGGCGGCCACCGGGGCCGTCGCGATCGCGAACCGTCCGCGCCTGCCGAGGAAGACCTCTGGCAAGCGTCGCCGGCGCCCTGGAGACGGCTGTGGCGCTGAGGCATCGGGCGCGGCGAGCGCCTCCCAGACCTGTGCAGAGAGGCGACCTCCGCGTCTCGTGGCCACGCGAGCGGCGTAGCGCGGCTCACGGTCCCTGCGCGTCTCCGAGACGACTCCACGCTCGACGAGCGGCGCGACCAGTGCCCGCGCCGCGTCGGCGTCGCCGCCGGTGTGCCCGGCCAGCTCGTCCAGGCCCACCTCGCCGCGGCGTGCGATCCAGCCGACGAGCTCGGTCTGCGAGTCGGGCAGCGCGAGGACGTCGGCGAGGCCCAGGCCGATGACGTCCCACGCGCCCTCGTACGCGAGCCTCAAGCTCGACGTGACGCGCAGCCGGACGCTCTGCTCATCGGCCTCCGCTATCTCGAGCTCGAGGTGATCGTCGTCGTCGCGGAGGTCGGGGAACCGTTCGAGCAACGCGGGGTCGCCGTCGACGCCGAGTAGCGGCCAGCGCGCGGCGGCGGTCGCTTCGGACCGCTGCGTGCGCCCGGCTCGCTCGACGTCGAGGCGGAAGCGGGGCTCGCCGTCCTCCAGTCCGAGGTACACGAGGCCGAGGCGGAGGCTGTCATGCGACCGGCGGCGTCGCTCGAAACGCAGCCGGGCCGCCCGCCGCGGCAGGGCGAGGACAACCGGCGACGCCGAAGGGAGCCGCTCGAGCGTGAGGCCGAACAGCGCCCGCGAGAAGGTGATCGAGACCATGCCGAGGCCGAGGATCGCGAACACCGATCCGAGCACGTGGACGGCGGGGCCGGCCGCATGCGCGAGCGGGGCAAGCGCGGTGCCCGTCTCGTGGGTGAGAGCCTGCGGCGCCACTGCCCCGTTGACCGCCAGCACGAATGTGCAGTAGAGGAGCACCGCGGTTGCCTGTGCCGCCGCGCAGCCGCGGATGAGCGAGCGTGCGCTCGTGTCGCGGCGGAGGACGAGCTGGCCGCACAGCGCGACCGACATGTGGCCGAAGTAGGCGGCGAGGACGACGCCGAAGACGAGGCCGACGATGGACGACTCGAAGGGCCGGCCGGCGACGAAGGGCACGCGCTCGTAGAGGAGGTTGTCGGACCGCGCGTGGGCGAAGCCGAGCAACGACAGGGTGACGATCAGGAGGATGTTGACCGCCCCGACGACAAGCGCCGAGGCGATCGTCGAGTTGAGCGACTCCCTTCGCAGGTTGTAGAGCCCGATCAGGAAGAGGAACGCGACCCAGGCGGCCGCCGGCACCGACGTGGCGTCCTCGAGCGTCCGCGCGAAGCCGATGTAGAAGACCGGAAGCACGAGCACGCAGAGCGCGAACAGGCCGAACGTGAGCACGAGCGAACCGCCGCGACCGAGGTAGTCGGCGACGACGCGCCCGAAGAAGGCGCTGCCGTAGCGGATCGTGCCGCTGCGCGAGATCGCCTCGGCCAGGAACGCGACGGTGAGGACGTTGACCAGGCCGAGCACGATCAGGATCGCGACGCCGGGTAGCGGGCCGACGGCGGCGAGCGCGATCGGAAGCGCGAGGATCGTGGCGCCCACCGTCTCCGTCAGCGTCAGCGAGTAAGCCGTCCAGAACGGCGGGAGGCTCTCGAGCCGCGCAGCGAGAGCGCTCCACACCCACCGGAGTCGATCGGCGATCCCGGTCCGGACGGCGAAGATGGTCTCCACCGGCTCGCGGTAGAGGCGCTCGAAGGCCTGTTTCACCTCGGGCTCGTCGAGGCCGAGCGCCCCCCGCACGCCCGGCACCGCCTCGCGGCTGAGGGCGTACTTCTGGCCCAGCCGGCGGCCGACGGCCGCCTGTACCCGCGGATTCCGCGGCACGAGCGCCGCCCACTCGTGCGAGTGGCGCTCGAGGTCCTGGATCGTCGGTCGTAGCGGCGGATCGCGGCCGAGCGCGAAGGCCTCGAGAAAGGCGAGCTCCCGCTCCTGCGCGGCCGCCTCGGTGAGGAACGTCTCCGTCACGCGCCGCGAACGCGCGACGAGGTGTGCGGTTCGACTCTCGATCAGGAAGAGCAGCGCGTTCGCGCGTCTCGCCGGTAGGCCCTCCAGGAGCTCCTCGCGGTCGAAGAGCCTGTCGAACGGATCCGGGGACACCGCTCGCTCCGCTACGCCGTCAGGCAGGCGGCCACCTGCCTGTAGAGCGCCGTGACCGGATGGTGCGGGTAGCGCAGGGCGAAGATCCCC
The DNA here is from genome assembly GCA_013362295.1 of Thermoleophilia bacterium. Lineage (GTDB taxonomy): Bacteria > Actinomycetota > Thermoleophilia > Gaiellales > Gaiellaceae > PALSA-600. Next base: position 3,616 of record JABFWJ010000373.1, on the reverse strand, counting down.
CGGCTGGAAAGGATCATCAACTCGTCCGAGTGGGGAAGGACCGCGGCGACCTCGCACTGGTAGGCGTTCTCGACCCGCTCTTTGACCTCAGCGGAGTCGAACGCCGCCGGGTTGTTGTTCACCACGAGCACCATGCGCGGGACGCCGAGCTTGCGTGCAACGGAAACGGCGACGCTCGTCCCTTCGTAGTCCTGCTGGTCGGGTCGCAAGACGATTGCGAGCGCTTCGCAGATGGCGATCGAGAGGAGCGTCTCCTCGTTGAGACCCGGATGGGTGTCGATGATCAGGGCGTCGAGCTCGAGCTCCCTCATCAATTCGCGGACGCCCTGGTTGAGCAGAGCGACGTCGTAGCCGTCCCGCATCACGCGCGCGATATCACTCGCGTCACTGCTCGATGGAATGAGGAACACGCGGCCCGCCAGCCCGTCTTCCAGGCTCGACGTCACGTCGTAGGCAGCGGCGCCGATCTCGCAGCGGCCCCAGAGGTAGTCGTTGAGGGAGCGGCTCATCGTCTCCTGGTTCATTCCGAAGAGGACGTGGATGCCCGGCGACTGGATGTCCGTGTCCACGACCCCTACCCGCTGCCCTTCGGCCGCGAGCAGCGTCGCGACGTTGGCCGTCATGTTCGACTTTCCGGTGCCGCCCCGGAAGGAATGCATCGAGATGATCTTCGCCATGCGCTACTCGGGCCGTTCCCGCAGCTCGTGCGCCTTGCGCAGCAGGTCCTGGAAGTAGTCCGTCTCGGTGATCTCGGCCAGCTGGGTGGCGGCCCTGCCCGCGTCGATCTCGATCCGGAGCTGGGCGACCTCCTGTTTCAGGGCCTGCTCGCGGGCGGTGACCTCCCGCGCCATGCGCCGGAAGACCCGCGCGAGCCGACCGAGGGCATCGTCGCGTGCTGCCACGGCGTCGAGGCTCTCGGCCGTGAAGCTCCCGTTCTCGACCGCCGTGGCCGCGTCGACGACGTGCCCGACCTGCTCGATGTACTCGAGCTCGAGGTCGTGCAGACGCTTCTTGGTCAGGCAGCCGTTGATCCTGGCCCTCAGGAGGACGGGGTCGAACGGCTTCGGGAGGTAGTCGGCCGCGCCCAGCTCGATGCAGCGCACCACGCTCTCGATGTCCTCGAGCGCGGAGACCATGATCACCGGGACGTGGCGCAGCTTCTCGTTTCGCTCGATCTGCGCGAGGGTCTCGTAGCCGTCCAGCTCGGGCATCAGGACGTCGAGCAGGACGACGTCGAAGCGCCCGTCTCGAAGCGCCTCCAGCGCGCTGCCGCCGTCCTCGACGGCGGTGACGCGATGGCCCTCCTGTTCGAGGTCGTGCGCCAAGACCATGCGGTTGATCTGGTCGTCGTCGACGACGAGGATCGATGCCGAGACCTCGCTCACGTCCTCGCCGCCTGCAGGGCCGCGGCGACGCGCGCGTACTCCGCGTCAATCCGGGCGACCAGCTCGTCCGCCCCGACGAGAGCTCCCGTCTGGGCTGTCGCCTCGAGCTCCTGGCAGAGCTCGGCCAGCCTCGTCGCTCCGAACATGCGTCCATTGGACTTTAGGGTGTGGGCTGCCCGACGCAGCTCTTGCGCCTCCGCGTTCTCGAGCGCACCTCGAAGCGTCTCGAGCAGCGCCGGCACGTCGCGCAGGAAGGTGTCGGCGAGTTCGGCCACGAACTCGCCGTCGCCGACCCTCGCGCGAAGCTGTTCGAGCGCTTCGTGGTCGAGGACGCCCTCGTCGTCGGCGGAGCGGGGCGCGCAGCGGCGCAACGCCGCGGCCAGCTCATCCAGGCGGACCGGCTTGCTCACGTAGTCATCCATTCCGGCGGCGAGACAGATCTCACGGTCTCCCTGCATCGCGTTGGCCGTCATGGCGACGATCCGCGGGCGCTCGTGGGCGTGCCACTCGCGGTGAATGCGGCGGGCCGCCTCCAGTCCGTCCATCTCCGGCATCTCGACGTCCATGAGGACGACGTCGTACGGTCGCCGCCGAAGCGCCTCGAGCGCTTCGAGGCCGTCCACCGCGACATCGGCCCGGTACCCGAGCTTCTCGAGCAGCCGGAGTGCGAGCTGCCGGTTGACCGCGTTGTCCTCGGCGAGCAGGACGCGCAGCCGCTTCTGCGTTAGCGGTAGGGCGTCGGGCTCGGGCTCGCGCGCGTCTCTCGTGTCTGCGGCCTTCGTGCCGACCACCGCGGCGACAACTTCATAGAGCATGGCGGCCTTGATCGGCTTCGTGAGCGAGGCCGCGAACTCGCTGTGGGCCCCTCGATCCTCGGTTCGCCGCCCGAGCGACGTCAGCATCACGAGGGGGAGCCCGTCCGCGTCCCGGTGCCGGCGGATCTCGCTCGCGAGCGTGACGCCGTCCATCTCCGGCATCTGCATGTCGAGGATCGCGACGTCGAGAGGGTCGCCGCGTCGGATCCACTTGAGCGCCTGCCTAGGTGATCCGGTCTCGCGGGTGAACATCCCCCATGAACGCGCGTGGCGTATGACGACCTCGCGGTTGGCGGCGTTGTCGTCGACGATAAGCAGGCGCTTGCCGCGAAGCTCGGCGGCGACCGGCGGAAGCTCGGGGCCGGAGGCCGCTTCTGCTGTCAGCGTGAAGTGGAAGGCGGAACCCTTCCCGGCGTCGCTCTCCGCCCACATCTCTCCGCCCATCAGCTCGCACAGGCGCTTGCTGATCGCAAGGCCGAGCCCCGTGCCGCCATAGCGGCGGGTTGTCGAGGCGTCGACCTGGCTGAACGATTCGAACAGGCGGTCGATCCGGTCTGCGGGGATGCCGATCCCGGTGTCCCGGACGGTGAAGTGCAGCCAGTGCATCCCTTCACCCCCGCCCGCCTGGGCGACCGCGCGCGACTCGACGGCGAGGACGACCTCGCCGCGCTCGGTGAACTTGACCGAGTTCGTGAGCAGGTTGATGAGGATCTGGCCGAGGCGCGTGCGGTCCCCGAGGATCGTGGCGGGCGCGCTGGGATCGACGAGGCAGGCCAGGTCGAGGCCTTTCTCGGCCGCGCTCGCGGCTACCAGCTGGACAGCGCTCTCCACGCAGTCGCGCAAGATGAGCGGGCGATGCTCGACCTCGAGCCTGCCGGCCTCGATCTTCGAGAAGTCGAGGATGTCGCTGATCACGGCGAGCAGCGCATCGCCGCTGGCGTGGACAACGTCGGCCAGCTCGCGCTGCTCGGGCGTCAGCTCGGTGCCGAGCAGGAGCTCAGTCATGCCGATGACGGCGTTGAGCGGCGTGCGGATCTCGTGGCTCATCGTCGCGAGAAAGGCGCTCTTGGCCTCGGTGGCGGCCTCGGCCTCGCGGCGGGCGCGCAGAAGCTCGCTGATGTCGTGGTAGAGCGCATACATGCCGACTCGTTGCTCGCCGACGAAGATCGGCGCAGATCGCACGTCGACGTCCACGAGCGTCCCGTCCTTGCGCGTCCGCCGAGTAGTGAGGCGAACCTTGCCACCCTCCGCAGCCTGGTTGGTGGCATCGACGGCCTCGGCGCGCACCGCTTCGGACTGAGCGACGAGGTCGTCGATGTTGCGCCCGATCGCCTCCTGTCGGCTGTAGCCGAAGAGGCTCTCGGCGGCGGGGTTCCACGAGGTGACGTTGTGTTCGAGGTAAGTTGTTACGATCGC
>JABFWJ010000110.1 GCA_013362295.1 Thermoleophilia bacterium | reverse complement strand
CTCGCGCTAGGAGCTCTTCGGCGCTGACGACACCGCCTTCGGCGGCGACGAGGACTTCGAGCACGGCGAACTGCTTCCTGGTCAGCGCGACGTAGCGGCCGTCGCGGTAGACCTCTCGGCGGAACGGATCCAGCCGCAGACCTGCGATCTCTCGCACGGGTGGCCTGTTGTGGGCGCGCCTGCGGTCGAGCGCTCTGAGACGGAGCACGAGCTCTCGGAGTTCGAACGGCTTCGTGAGGTAGTCGTCGGCGCCGAGCTCGAACCCGGTTGCCTTGTCGTCGAGACGGTCGGCGGCGGTGAGCATGAGGATCGGCATGCCGCTGCCGGAGGCGACGATGCGTTTGGCGATCTCGTCGCCGGTAGGTCCGGGAATGTCCCGGTCGAGGACGGCGATGTCGTAGGCGTTGACGCTCAGCAGCTCCAGAGCGGCGTCGCCGTCACCTGCGATGTCTGCCGCGATCGCTTCCAGACGCAGCCCATCGCGGATCGCGTCCGCCATCAGGGGCTCGTCCTCAACGATCAGCACGCGCATGCTCCGATGCTAGAGACGGCGCATATCGTCGGCATATCGAAAACCACATACGTGCTGGCAACACCACGCTGCCTTGAATGGCAGCATGGCCTACCGCGAACCAGCGCGAAGAACGACCCGGCGGATTCGGGTTCGCAAGATCCGTGTCGCCGGCCTGCTGGTCGTTATCGCAGCGATCGCCGCAGCCCTCGGCTACGAGTCGCTGGCGTCCTCGTCCTCGACGGCCGCGTCAGCCATCGACGTCCTTCGCAGTGAGCACCGTGGTGCGCTTGGCGAAGCGCTGCCCAGCACGGTGTGGCCGGCAGATGGCCAAGCCGCGTTCGTTCAAACAGGACAGTCGCAGGTCCAAGCCGGCCCGAACCAGCACGCGGCTGCAATCGCCAGCGTCGCGAAGGTGATGACGGCCTATCTCGTGCTCCGTGACCACCCGCTAGGGCCCGGCCAGGACGGCCCGACGATCACGCTCACCGACGCCGATGTCGCCGACACCGACCGCCGGCGCCGGCAGGACGAGTCGGTCGTGTCCATCACCGCCGGAGAGCAATTGACCGAGCTGCAGGCGCTGCAGGCGCTGCTGTTGCCGTCGGCGAACAACATCGCTGCGGTTCTGGCGCGATGGGACGCCGGCTCGACGGGCCGGTTTGTTGCCCGGATGAATGCCACCGCACGGTCGCTGGGCATGACCCACACCCGCTACACCGACCCGAGCGGCTACGACGACGCAACCGTGTCGACTGCCGCCGACCAGGTGCGCATTGTCGATCGGGCCATGCGCCTGCCGGTGTTCGCGACCATCGTCGCCACACCGAGCGCGACGCTGCCCGTCGCCGGCACCGTGCACAACACCAACACATTGCTCGGGCACAACGGGTTTGTCGGCGTCAAGACCGGCTCGGACGACGCGGCCGGCGGCTGCTTCGCCTTCCAGGCCATCCGCTGGATCGACAGCAAGCGGACGACGATCACCGGGGTCGTGTTGGGCCAGCCCGGCCACGACCGGATCGCGGCGGGTCTCGCGGCCGCCGACGCCATGGTCGACCGCATCGCCGGTCATCGGGCTGTGCCAGATCTACAGCAACGACCGCGGGCACCAGGAACCGCGCCCCGAAGCCGTCGACCACGGCTGCGCGCCCATGTGCGCCGACCCTAGACACGACATCCGAAACCACGCACTTCTGGTCTGGCCCGGGCTTAGCGGACGGTCAGCGTGCCCACCAAGCCCATCTCGGCGTACTCGCCGGAGGCGAAGTAGATGTAGCGGCCGGGCTTCGTCAATCGTGTGTGCAGCAGGTAGCGGCTTCCCGGCCTCAGCTTGGGTGTTGCATAGTCACCGATCTTGAAGTCGATGACGGCGTTAGTCTTGTTGACGACGGCGAAGTTCACGCGGCCTGCGGGTACCGAGGTGCGCGAGAGGTGGTATCGATAGGTGGTCGTCACAACGCGCACCACGGTCGGCGGTCTGAGGGCGAATGGTGTCGCGCTCGCCTCCCGGGCACCGGTCAAGGCAACCAGTGTGGCCGTTAGCAGACCCAACCTCAACCGCATCTCTGCGTCCTCCGTGAGCTTGCTGCCGCCTAAAGTGCTCCGCTCGTTCCGTCCGTGAGCTCCTTCTCGTCTTATCACGAGGCTGCCCGGTGATGCTCAAAGGACGGTTCCGGCAACGATTGAGCGCCGCCGGATTGGGGTTTGCCGGGTTGGTCTCGGCGCTCGTCACTTCGACGGCTTCTGCTCAGGGGGGCGGTTCGCTGCCGCTGAACACGGTGGCGCGCGTCCCGCTGTCGGGGCCCTCGGTCCGTTTTGACTACACCAGCTTCGATCCCAGCACCAGCAGGTTGTGGATCTCGCACATGGACGCGAACCAGCTCCTCGCCTTCGATGTCGTCCGTCGTCGGATCGTCCGGACCGTCTCGGCGCCAGGCGTCCACGGGGTGATCGCGGTTCCGCAGCTCAGCCGCGTCTACGCCTCGGCGACCAACGCCAAAGAAGCTCTCACGATCGACGGGCACACCGGAAAGATCCTTGCGCGCGCCCCCGCGGGTCAGTACCCGGACGGTCTGGCCTATGACCCGGTCGAACGGCACGTGTTCGTCTCCGACGAGACCGGCGGCCTGGAAACCATCCTCACGACCGCCGGCAGGCGGATCGCAACGATCTCGCTTGGCGGCGAAGCCGGCAACGTCCAGTATGACGCTCGCTCGAGGCAGATCTTGGTCGACGTCCAGACACGGAACGACATCGCCTTCATCGACCCACGCACGAACAGGATCATTCGTCGCCTGCCCGTACCGCACTGCGTCAACGACCACAGCCTCTACGTCGACTCGCGGCACCGGCTCGCGTTCGTCGTCTGCGACGGCAACGCGACCCTGCTGACACTCGACCTGCGCACGATGAAGTTCACCGGGACATTCGCGGTCGGTGACTCGCCGTCTTCGCCGAGACCGCACACGGCGCGCGACGCCTCGGTCTCGCCTTCCTGGCCGACCACGCGCACACCGTCGCCGTCGACCCGCGCACGCACCTCGTCTACTTCCCGCTTCAAAGCGGCTCGACCGGGAGTCCGCAGCTCCTGATCATGAAGCCGACGTGAGCTACCCCCAAATCTTTGACGGCGCTAATGGGTGTGGAGCTCGATGAGTTCGCCTGGTTCGGTGGTGGTGACGGTGCGCCAGGAGTCCCAAATAGCTGTTCACACGATTGTGCGACGCTCTGCGAGCTGTTACGGCCGCTCGTGCGCGAGGTCGACGTCGCGGAAGGCGAGGTAGAGACCGGCGTCGTAGAGCATCTTGAGTGCGCCGGCGATGAGAAAGGGAAGGCCCAGTCCGACCCGGAGGGCGGGGCCGGCGATCAGCGGGGCGATTGGCCGGGTGGTGTAGCGGGCGGTGTTCGTGTAGGCGGCCGCGGCGGTGCGTTCGCTCGGCTCGACGACGGCCATCACGTACGCCTGCCGGGTGGGGACGTCCATCTGCGAGAGGGCGAAGCGAGCGAGTAGGAGCGCGATCGCGCTTGGCAGGTTGGGGGCGAAGGCGACGGCGATCAGGAGCAGGTTGGAGGGGAGGTGGGTGAAAACCATCGTGCGCAGCAGGCCGATTCGGCTGGCGAGCCGGACGGCGGCCTGGAAGGAGAGGGCTTGCAGGATCCCGATGGAGAAGAAGACGAGCGCGAGTGTCTGCGGTGAGGCGTCGTACTTGCGCGTGAACAGAAAGGCGATGAACGTCTGTGGGACGAAGCCGCCGCCGAAGCTGTCGAGCGCGAACAGTCCCGAGAGGCGCATGACGATCCGGCGCGACTGATGCAGCGGCGGCAACGGCTTTTCCTCGAGCTCGTGGCCGCGCTCGACCACCGGCGAAAGGCGGCCGGAGGCGAGCAGTCCGGCGGCGGCGGCGAGCGGGTAGGCGAGGAGCCACCTGGGTGAGGTGCCGGCAAGCGCGAGCAGGGCTCCGAATGAGCCGGCGAGCGTGGCGACCGTGTTGTAGGTGCCGAACAGGTGGGTCGGATCGTGTTCGCCGGCGGTGTGCGGGAGCATCGCCTGCTCGAGCGAGGTGAACGGTCCCGATTCGACGACATCGGTGGAGACGGTGCCGCTCAGCCCGGCCAGGATCAACGCGGGCAGCCAACCGGTGAGCGCGAAGACGGTGCCTGCGATCGCCATCCCGACCAGCAGCAGCCGGTAGCAGCGGCGGCGGCCGACGCGATCGCCGTGGCGGGCAAGCAGCACGGAGACGAGTGCGCTGCCGGCCAGCAGCGAGGCGAGCACCGCCCCGACGGCCGCGTCGGAGAGGCCCCGATTGGCGAGGCTGACGCCGATCAGCACTGAGCCCAACCCGTACGCGGCCGCGCGAACCGCCTGCACGGTGATGATCCGGCGCGCGTCCGGGCTCAGCCGCGCTCCTCGAACACCAGCGCACCGCTGCGATCCGGGCAGAAGACGTACAGGCAGCGGCCGTCCGGGTCCCAACCACACGTGTGCGCGCCCGGTTCGGTCTCCACCTGCTCGAGTGGCTCGAGCCGGTCGCAGTCGAAGCTGCAGACGACGCCGGGGTCGCCGATCACGACGTAGACGCGCCGCAACGCCGGGTCGAGCATCACGACGTCCGGTAGCCCGGGGAGGCGTAGGGTCGCGAGGAGGTCGCCGGTGTCGCGGTCGAGGACGGCGAGCGTGCCGGCGTCGGCGGCGCAGAAGAGACGGCCACGGTCGAGCCAGAGCCCGTGTGGCCCGGCGGCCGGCACCGCGAGCGCGCCGGTGATTGTCATCTGTGCGCAGTCGATGACGGCGATCTCGGCCGGGTCGCGGATGTTCGCATAGACGACGTCGCGCTCGCCGTCGTAGACGGCCCAGCGCGGCCTGCCAGGCAACAGCAGCTCGGCGATCACCTGCAGCGTGTCGAGGTCGACGACGGACGCGGTGCAGTTCTCGCCCGGCGGCTCGCCGAGATTGAACGAGTAGACGCGCCGCCGCTTGCCGTCGTAGGCGAGGCCGTTAGGATGCGGCCCTACGGCGACGCGGCCGAGCAGCTGCGCGTCGGAGCAGCGGAACAAGCTGACGCGCGCAACGGCGCGGTCGCTGCTGACGAGCAGGTCGTCGCCTTGGTCGATCAGAACGCCGGCGACGCCGGGCAGCTCGGGGATCGAGCGCAGGAACCGGCGCTGGTCGCAGTCAAGTACGTCGACGCGGTCGGCTCCGGTGTGCGCCACGTACATTCGCCGTCCGGCCCGGTCGATATCGGCGTGGTCGAAGCCCGGCTGCGCGCCGGGTGGGATCTCGATGAAGCCGATACCTACGAGACTCACGCCCAGCCAACCTCCTGCTTGCACCAGGCGTAGAGCGCGTCGTACACGGGCAGCGAGAGCTCGAGCTGGCGGTGGTCGCCGAGGTTGAGCAGGTGGAACCCCTCGGCGACGGCGAGCAGCCCACGGGATTGCGGCGTCGCGTCGCGGTCATCTGCGACGTCGGCACCGTGGACGATCCGCGCCAGCAGCTTGAGCGCGGGGTCGTCCAGCTTGTACTCCTCGACTAGCACCTCGAACGAGCAGAGGCCGTCGCGATGCGTGTACTCGGCGTTTGGCGCGTCGTAGGAATGCGCGCCTTCCCGCTCTGCCACCTCGAGCACCTGGCCGGCGGGCACGTAGAGGAAGTCGGCCTCCGGGTCGATGAAGTTCTTGATCAGCCACGGGCAGGCGATCCGATCCGTCTTCGGCCGCTCGCGCGTCACCCACTTCATTTGCTGCCTCCTTTCAATAGAGATACGTGTCGACGAGAAGCGCCGCGACTCCGCAGACGAGCGTTGTCGTTGCGAGCTTGCGACCGCTCGCGCCGGTGAGCGGCCCGAACCCGAGCAGCAGAGCCGCGATCGCGGACGCGAAGACGCCGGAGCCGGTGTCTTCGAAGCTGACCGGAAAGACATAGCCGGGCGCGTCGACGAAGAAGTCGCCGCCGGTGTGGCGGAGGATCAAGTCCCAGAGCAGCGGCCCAAGTGCGGCCGCGAGCGCGACCGTGGTGAGCACATTTCGTCCGCGTTCGTTGAGGAGGAGCCGCGTCGCGACGACTGCCAACAGCGCGGAAGCAACGACACCCCAGGCGGTCGCGCCCCAGCTCGGCATCAGGAGGGCTGCCGACCGAGCAGGAGCGCGCGCTTCTTGAACTCGTACAGCCCGTCGAAGAGCGGCTCGCTCAGAGCGAGCAGCTGCTCGTCGTCGTGTGTCATCGACAAGCCGCGGAGCAAGACATCGATGCCGGGCGCTTCAGGCGCGTCGTAGCGCTCGTCGGCGAGGTCGGCCTCGTGCACGATCCTCGCGATCTCCCACAGCACCGGATCGGCCAGCTCGTACCGGCGCAGGAAGGTCTCGAAGCTGCACTCGCCGCCGTGATGGGACAGCTCGACGCCACGCATATCGAACGGCGTCGCATCCGCAGGCACCTCGTCCCGGTCGTCGACGAACAGGAACGCCGCCTCCGCATCGAGGAAGCGACGGATCAGCCAGGCGCACGCGGCACGGTCGATGTGACAGTGGCGCCGCGTCGCCCACCTCACGCGACCGCCTCCAGCCGCGTTACCAGCTCGTCGAGCGCCTGCTGCGCCTGCTCGCGCTCCGACGGCGGGAAGTAGTCGCGCGCACGGATCCGGCGCAGCTCCCGCCGCAGCCGCCCAATGGTGCGGCGCCGCTGCCCGGGCGGCTGCTCGCGCGCCGAAGCGGCTTCGGCGATTAGCGCGCGGTACTCGGCTGCGACTGCCCCCGCCATCCGCGTCGCCAGCTCGCGCTCCTGCGCCGCCGAGGCGAGCTGGCCGACCCAGATCGTCGCCTCGCCGCCCGCTTCCAGCACCTCGTCCGCAAGCCACTCCAGCTGCTCGCGGTTCCGCGCATCTGAGGGCAGCGCGGCCAAGCCGTCCAGGAGCTGCGCCGCGCCGAGCCGACGCAGCTTCCGCCACACCGCACTGCGCGGCGTCGACGGCTCCCGCGGCAACCGGTAGGCCAGCAGCACCCAGGCGATCCTGCTCGAACTCACATCGGCAGCTTACAACTGATCGTGCAACCGCGGTTGCACAACTCGTGGCAGAGCGGAGCGATGGGGCAGGCCTCTAGAGGCCGGCCCATGCTCGCCAAGCTCGTCTCGACCTAGAGGTACCGCTACAGGTCTTCGTTCGTTCGGATTCGCTCAGACGTTCGGTCTACCAGCGCAGTTCAACCCCGGTAGCGAGTGAGCCAGTCGTCGTTGAGCCGGTCGCTCATCCTGACGGTCAGCTCGGTGATGGGCACGCGGTCTCCATCGGTGTCCAAGAACCTGAGCACGGTGCGAGTCCCACCGGCCGGATCGGCGACGAGATTCTCGAAGCGAACTGTGAGCGGCTCGATCTCATTAGCAGCGAACCAGCTCCGCCACGCTGCGTTAGCCCCGCCAATCTCAGCGGCGAGCGCGTCGATCTGCTCGCGGTCGTATGTCGGAGCACGCAGCGGAGAGGGCGCGTCCCAGTGGTGCCAGTGGCCGGTCTGGATTGCCTTTGCCCACGACACCGCCTGAGCCGCGATGTCCTCTCGCTTCATCCAGATGAAACAAGGATTCGGAAACTGTTGTGCGATGAGTGCTTTGGGCGACGAGGCGGCGGCGGCCCGCCGCAGTCGGATGACGAGATCGTCGACTTGTCCCCACATGAGCTTCGCGCCGAACACGCCGTTGGGTGTCGTGCCGGCTGCGCGCACGCACGCGAAGTAGTGCAAGGAACCCGAGACGCCCCAGGCGCGTCGGTTTGCCTCCTCGGTGTCCTGCCAGAACCACTCGTGCGGTCGTCCCGCGATGCCCGTGCTGGCGAGCAAGCCGCAGAGCAGCCAGCTGCCGCACCGGGGTGTGCCGCAGACGAAGTAGGACGTACGCGGGGGGACCGGCCGATCGGGGATCTCCGGCTGCAGCACCCATCGCGCATACTCGTGTAAGGCGTTATCCATCACCGAGATGATGGGGATCGATGAGGTGGCGCGGGCTACCCTCGCGGCGTGGGGAAGCAGCCGACGTTCCCGCCGAAGCCGCACCGCCGCTGCGCGGAAGGTGCCACTCGCGAGCTGGCCGGTTCGCTGCTCGCGCGGGCGGGCCTCGGCACGGTCGTCGACATTCAGCCGGCGGCGATGCATTCGAACGCCCACTACGTCATCGACGCCGGCGACGGCGGCCGCTACATGCTGCGACGCTTCAAGGAGAACGCGCCGCCGCACACCGCACTCGCTCGGCTGGACCGCGAGTGCTGGGCCTACCGCCAGCTGGCCCTCGCCGGAGCACCGGTCCCGCGTCTGCTCGCATGGTCAAGGGAGCGCGGCGCTGAGGCGATGCTGACGACGCTCGTCGGCGGCCGCCATCTCGGCACGATTGTTCCGGAGCTGCCGCCGCGCGCGGCGGCGAGCGCCTGGTCGTCGTGCGGTAGCGCGCTCGCCGCCGTGCACGCCGTCGACGGGCGTCGCGCAGCGGACGCCGGCTGCGAGCGGGTCGGCCTCGGGCATCCGACCGCTTCGCGCGGCTTATGGCATTACGAGCAGGCGCTGATATCGCTCGAGGAGCTCGCGACGGTGCGACCCGATTTCGGCTCGCTCACCGACCTCGTGGCGGCCGTAACCGAGGCGCAGACTCTGTACGAGCACGCGCCGTTGGTGCTCTGCCAGTTCGACGCGCACCTGTGGCAGTTCCTCGTTGCGCGCGATGAAAAGGATCAGTGGCACTGCACGGCGATCCTCGATTGGGAGCACTGCGATCTCGACGATCCTGACTGGGATCTCGCGCAGCTCGACGGTTTCCGTTTTGAAGAGCTCGACGTCGTGCCACACGAGTTCTTTGCCGCCTATGGACGCGCGCCGTCGTCGCCGCTGTACGCGCTCTACCGAATCGAGCGCGCGGCCTGGATCCTGTCGCGCGATGTGTCGGCGGCATTCGACTGGCTCGCGCTGAGCGTCCCGCTCGCAGAACGATTCATCACCGCCGTGCTGGCACGTCCGAAGATGCTCCGCGAGCAGATCAGCGGCACACAGGTGTCACCGGGCGCGGGCTAGTGTAACCCGTGATGTGGATCCTTTGGGTGAAGGCGCCGCTGCTCCTTCGCCGCCACCCGTCGACCCTTCTGGCGGTGTTCCTGACATCCGCGACCGCCTCGCTCGCCGCAGCGGCACCTCCTCTTGTCCGCGCCGGAATCCAGAGCGAGTCGTTGAAGCGGCAAGTCGAGACTATGACCCCGCTGCTCGCCGGGTTCGAAGTCTGGACACAAGGCGGGCCGATCGGGAGCGACCGCAACCGGCGGCGCGCGGCCGCGCGCCTCAGGAAGCATGAGTCGTTCCTCGGCCGGCCGGTCCTCTCCTCACTCCTGCCGATGCAGCTCGCGGCCGGACCCGCCGTTGGCCTGGCAGTCGTCGCGCTCGCCCGGACGGGCGCGGTCGGCCACGTTCGTCAGCTCACGAAAGGCGCCGGCCACGGCGCGTGGATCGCGGACACGATCGCGAGCCAGGCGCACCTGCGCCCGGGCGACACCCTACGGCTGACCCGACAGAGCTTCGGCGGCGCGCCCGTCGCGCGAGTGCGAGTCGCAGGCATCTTCCGAACGCTCGAAGCAGACCGGGACAATCCGTACTGGGCGAACTGGCAGCAGGACATCCGCTCACCGGACCCCGACTCGCCCCCTCCGCCCCCGTTCGTGCTCATGAGCGAGCCGACGTTCGTCCGAGTGGCCGAGGCCGTGGCGTCCGATGCGGCTGAGAATCGGTCCGAGTTCCCGATCGACCCGTCGCGGATCACGTTGCCCGAGGCGAGGCGCCTGCAGACGCGATTAAACGCGCTCGAGAACGACATCACGCGCGCGGGATCTCGTTCCGCGTCGTCGATCGGGTGCGGCTCGGGCTTCTGTCGAACGACGTCGTCCCTGAGTGCCGCGCTCACGATCGCGGTTGCCGACGTCGCGGCCGTGGCGCCGGTGATCTCGCTCCTGTCGTCGCTCGGGATAGCGATCTCGCTGGCACTGAGCTTCGCCGCGGGGCTCTTCCTCGTGCGCCGCCGCGCGGACGAGGCGTACTTCCTGTTCACACGCGGCGAAGCGCCGGCGGCCTTCGCCGCACGAACGGCCGTCGAAGCGTTCCTTCCTGCTGCGGTCGGTGTTGCGGCCGGCGTCGCGGCCGCCGTGCTCAGCCTCGAGATGCTGGCGCCGCGGGGGACGCTCACCGGAGACATCTTCGCCGACGGCGCCCGGCGCGCCGCCACCGCCGGCGTGGCCACCATTCTCTTCCTTGCCGCCGGCGCCGCGTCCGCGTTCCCGCGCCCAGCCGGCGCCGCCCCGTGGTTGCGCCGGCTGAGACGGCTACCGTGGGAGGCCGTCCCACTCGCGCTCGCGGCCACCCTCCTTACGCTCGTGTTCGCCGGCATGGCGATGACGAGCGACGTGACCGGCACGCGGCATCCCCGGCTCGCCGTGTTCGTGCTCCCACTCGTCGTCGTCGTGGGCTGCGCCGGCGTCGCCGTGCGGGCGGCGCGCCGACTCCTGCGACGCTCCGCGCACACTGCGGTCCCTGCCGTCTTTCTCGCCGTTCGGCGCCTCGCCGCCGCACGCGGTCTGCTCGTTGCCGTCACGGTCACCAGCGCCACCGCGTTCGGGACGTTCGCGTATTCCCTGGCGCTCTCCGCGTCTCTCGACCGGTCGACGTCCGAGAAGGCATACGTATCGAACGGAAGCGACGTCCAGGGATTCATCGATCCACACGCACGCGTCACCTCCCCGTTTTCGTTTCCAGTCGCGCTCGTCCAGGTCGACGACGTCAACGTCGCGTATCCGACGGGCGCGCGCGTCGACCTGATCGCCGGAGATCCTCGAGCTCTCGCGAGGACGCTGCGCTGGGGCGACGGCTGGGCGAACGACCCGCGCCCCCTGCTCACGCGCCTGGTCGGCTCGCCGGCGGGGATGCTTGCAGCGATTGCGACGCCGGGGGCGCCCTCGGCGGACTCGATCGACGACCAGGGGAAGCGAATCCCGATCCGCATCGTCGGCCACGCGGCAGTTCCCGGGTCGAAGGCCGGCCGCCCAGCTTTGCTGGTCTCATGGCCGGCGCTGCGCCGCATCGCGGCACGGCTCGGGATCCTCGACCCCGGCCCGCAGGCGACAGGCCTCGTCTGGGCGAAGGGCAGCCCACGAGCCGTCGAACCGGCGCTGGCGCGCTCCGCTCTCTTGCCGTTCTTCCTCACGCCCGTCAACCAGATCTATGCGAAGCCCTCTGTCGGCGCGGCGCGGCGCAGCTACCGGTACGTGAGGCTGATAGGCGCAGCGGCCGCGGTGCTCTCGCTCCTCGCGCTCCTCCTCTACCTGCAGGCGAGGCAACGCTCGCAGTCGATCGCCTCCGCGCTCGTCCGTCGCATGGGTCTCGGCCGCGTGGGCGACGCGGCGGCGATCGCCCTCGAGGCGGCGGCGATCGCCGGCTTCGCGGCCGTGACCGGCACGGCCGCAGCTGCCGTCACCGCGGGGCCGGTCGCGCGTCGCCTCGACCCGCTTCCGCAGTACGCGCCCTCGCCGGTGTTCGTGATCCCGTGGCACACCCTCGCCATCGCCGCGGCTCTCGCGACGGTCGTGGCGGGCATCCTCGGCGCAGCGGCCGCCGCACTCGCACAAAACGCCGACGTCGCGGAGGCGCTTCGTGTCGCCTGAGGCGATGGCCCGATGCCGGGGCGTCACGCACAGCTACCGCTCCGGATCGGGATCGGTCGAGGTGCTCCACGGCGTCGACGCGGACTTTCCAACGGGCGCGATCTCCGCAGTGGTGGGTCCGTCGGGATCCGGCAAGTCGACGCTCTTGCGCCTGCTCGCAGGCATCGACGTCGCCGACTCCGGCGAGATCCGCGTCGGCGGCACCGACGTGACCCTTCTCGACGCCGCTGCGCTGCGCCGGTACCGCCGTCGGGCGGTGACCTATCTCGCCCAGCGAGCAGCCGCCAACCTCGTGCCCCACCTCACCCTGGCCGAGCAGGTGGGTGACGACGGCGAGGCGTTGGCGCGCGCCCTCGGCCTGACGTCCCGCCTCCGGGCGCGGGCGACCGAGCTCTCGGGCGGGGAACAGGCGCGAGCAGCCCTGGCCGTCGGCTTGACGCGCGGAACGCCGTTCATCCTGATCGACGAGCCGACGGCGGAGCTCGACCGCGCGAACGCGACCGACGTCGTCGCAGCGCTCAAAGCGGCGGCAGCCGAGGGGACAACGATCGTGATTGCAACCCACGACCGCGAGCTCGTTCAGCTCGCCGCCACTCGCGTCCAGCTTGCTGCAGGAGCCCGACCCGCGCTCGCACGCCGGCAGAAGCCGAGCCGGCGTTCGGATGCGGACGCCGTGATCGAGCTGGCGGATGTGACGAAGCGCTACGGGACGAGGGCCGTCGTCGACGACGTGTCGCTTCGGCTTCGACCGGGCGAGCTCGGGGTCGTTCTCGGGAGGTCCGGCTCCGGGAAGTCGACGTTGTTGATGATCGCTGCGGGATGGCTTGCCGCGGACGCAGGCCGCGTCCGGGTGCCCGGTGGGGCGGCTCCGCGCTGGACGAAGACCGCGTACCTCGCGCAGCGGTTCGGCCTCCTGCCGGAGCTGTCCGTGCTCGAGAATGTCGTGCTCCCGTTGCGGCTTGCCCGCCGAGACGAACACCGAGCCCTCGCTCTCCTCGAACAGCTCGACCTCGCGGACCACGCGACGCGTCTGCCCGCGGAGACGTCGATGGGGCAGCAGCAGCGGACGGCGCTGGCCCGCGCCCTCGTCGCCGGCTCCGGCGCGGTCCTCGCCGATGAGCCGACGTCCCACCAGGATGCCGCTGCCGCCGACCGAGTGTGGAGCTGCCTGGCCGCGGCGTGCGCAGCGGGCAGCGCCTGCCTCGTCGTCACGCACGACGAGTCTGCTGCAGCGCACGCCGACCGCGTATGGCGGATCGACGACGGCGTGGTTGCTCCCGTGTCTTGTTAGCACCCCCGGCTGGGCGCGGTCGACGCCGCGAGCAGCCCGGTCGTCCACGCCGTCGACGTGGCCAGGGTCGGGCTGGAGAAGAACTCGGCGAGTAGTCGCGGGCCGGGGGACGCGTCGCCGAACATGATCAGGTGCCCTCCGCCGGGAAGCAGGTGCAGGCTGCTGTTGGGCAGCCGGCGCGCGAGGCGCACGGCGTTCGCCGGCGGCACGAGGTCGTCGGCGGCCCCCGACACGATCAGCGTCGGCGTCTCGATGCTGCCGAGCCACGGCAGGCTGGTCCACGCGGCGAGCGACCAGAGCTGATACGAGAGCCCGACCGGGTTGCCGTTGTCGCTCAGCTTGCGGAGCGCCCGGGCGACCGCAGCCGCCGAGCCTCGTTCGCCGCCCCAGCCGCACCACGTCGAGACGAGCGCGAGCCGCCGGACCCGTCGCGGGTCGTCGCGCGCAAGCTGCTGGGCGATTGCGCCGCCGAACGAGTACCCGAGCACGTCGACGCGCTCGTGGCCGAGCGAGTCGAGCAGGTCACGAACGACCCGCGCGAGCGCCGGGATCGAGAGCGGCAGCAGCGGGAGGTCGGACCGGCCGGTGCCGGGCGAGTCGAAGACGATCGTCCGCGAGCCGCGGGCGAGCACTTCCTCGGCACGGCCCCACATCTCCGCACGAGAGCCGAGCCCGTTGATCAGGAGCAGCGGGTGGCCCTCGCCACGCTCGCGCACGAAGAGCCGCAGTCCATGAGCCGGGACGTGCGCTTCGACGGGCCCCCGCATCGACCGGTTCGTGCCCGGGGGCAACCGGAACCAAGCGTCCGTCGCTGCAGTCGTGTTGTGCCTCATTTCATGAACTGATATCAATTCAGATCAGAGTGCGTCGGTTTCAGGGCAAGGTGCTGCTTGTGACGGGCGCAGGCTCGGGGATCGGCGCTGCGACCGCGCGCCGGTTCGCCGAGGAGGGCGGCCGGGTCGCCGTCGCCGATCTCGACCGCGAGGCCGCCGAGCGCGTCGTCGGCGAGCTCGGCTCGGGCGTCGCGGTCGCGTGCGACGTGTCGGACGAAGCGTCCGTCGACGCGGCGGTCGCCGCGGCGCGTGAGGGGCTCGGCCGCATCGACTGCGTCTTCAACTGCGCGGGCTTCGTGCGCTTCACGCCGTTGCAGGAGCTCTCGCTCGCCGAATGGAACCGCATGCTCGCGGTCCACCTGACGGGCACGTTCCTCGTCTGCAAGGCGGCGCTGCCCGTTCTGCGCGAGGCCGGCGGCGGGGCGATCGTGAACATGGCCTCGGCATCGGCGCAGCTCGCCCGCCCGCACCTCGCGGCGTACGCGGCAGCGAAGGGCGGGATCATCGCCTTCTCGCGCCAGTTGGCGCTCGACGCGCACGACTACGGCGTCCGCGTCAACACGATCGCGCCCGGCAGCGTCGGCACGCCGCTGCTCGAGGGTGTCTACGACGCCGGCGCGGTGCCGCACGCGATCCAGCCGCGGGTCGCCGAGCCCGACGAGATCGCCGCGGTCGTCTGCTTCCTGCTCTCCGACGAGGCGAGCTTCATGACCGCAGCGCTCGTTCCGGCCGACGGCGGGGCGACGGCGCTGTGACGCCTCCGGTCGAGTTCTGGCGGATGGGGGCGACGCCCGTCCCGGTGACGAGGATCGCCGAGTTCGCCCGTGCGTTCGAGGCAGCCGGCTGGGACGGTCTCGCGATCGGCGAGGCGCATGGGCTCTTGCCCGACCCGTATGCCGCGCTCGGCGTCGCGGCCGCCGCGACGACGACGCTCAAGCTCGGAACTGCCGTTGCCGTGCCGCTCCGGCACCCGCTGCTCGCCGCGAGCGCGATGGCCACGGTGCAGTCGCTCTCGGGCGGGCGCGCGCGGTTCTGCCTCGGCCGGGGCGACGGTGCGGTCAAGGTCCTGCAGCAGAAGCCGATGGCGGTCGCGCAGTTCGACGAGTACCTCCGCCGCTTGCAGGGCTACCTGGGCCGCGACGTCGTCGAGATCGACGGCATTCCGTCGACGATGACGCGGCAGGACGACATCGATCCGTCGATCGCGCTCGCGAAGCCGCCGGTCGACGTGGCGGCGACCGGACCGAAGACGCTCGAGCTCGCCGCGCGCTCCGCGGACGGCGTCAGCTTCTCGGTCGGCGCCGGGCTCGACCGACTGCGTAACTCGATCAACCTCGCGCACGGGGCGTGCCGGGCCGCGGGACGCGACGTCGCCGACCTCGAGCTCGGCTGCTACGTGCAGGTCGCGCTGACGGACGGCGCCGACGACAGCGCGCGCGAGGCGATCCGCGGTCTCGTCGTCACGCACGCACGCTTCTCCGGTTTCGAGGCGAAGCCGTCCGACGACGTCGTCGCGCAGGAGCATGCGCAGTACCGCACAGCCGTGGAAACGATGGAGGCCGTGTACCGCGACCCACGTGGCGGTGTCGCACGGGTTGAGGGTGGCGCGCCGGGCGAGATCGACTTCTACCCGCGCGAGGCCGGCGCCGACGAGCTGATCGACCAGTTCGCGATCGCCGGGCCGGCCGAGTACTGCGCGCAGAGACTGCGAGAGATTGCGGACCTCGGCATCGCGCGGATCTACATCGGCACCCGCGCGGTCGGCGTCGACCTCGCTGAGCGGAACGCGGAGCGCATCGGCCGCGAGGTGCTCCCGCTGGTGCGCGGCGAATGACTCCGCTCGACGCGTACTACACCGCGCTGGACGCGGGCGACGTGGAGGCGACGCTCGCCTGCTTCACCGACGACGCCGTCTATGTGCGGCCGGCGCTCGACGAGCCGGGGCTCGAGCTCGTGCGCGGCCGTGACGAGCTGCGCGCGTTCTTCGTCGCGCGCGGCAAGCGCGACTACCGGCACATCGTGCGCGCTTGTGCCGTCGACGGAGCGCGCTGCCTCGTCGAGGGCGTCGCCGGGATGGAGGGGGAGCCGCCGACGCACGCGTTTCTCGTGCATGCCACGGTCGAGCCCGACGGCCGCATCGCACGCTACTTCGCACTGATGGCGAAGGCGCCGGACGACTGGGAGTCGCTCGGGGGCTAACGAAAGTCGCCGGCGACGACCTCGTCGGTCTCGACGATGCCGCGCGTGCGACGCTCGATCGCGGGGCGGTACGACGGGTGCGTGAGCACCCAGAAGCGATCGGTGCGGATGGCGTCGACGACGAGCGCCGCCGCAGCGGTCGCGGAGATGCGCGCGACGCCGTCGTACTCGCCCTCGACGTCGTCGGCCGGTCCGGCGGGATGGAGCGCCCGGCTGTGCGCGCGAAAGTCGGTCTCTGTCGGCCCAGGACAGAGCACCGAGACGCCGATCGGAGAACCGGCCGCTTGCAGGTCGAGCCGCAGGCCCTCGGAGAGACCGACCACGGCGTACTTCGAGGCGGTGTACGCGGCGATTCCCGCGTACGGCAGGAGACCGCCGATCGAAGCGGTGTTGACGACGTGGCCCGGCTCGCCGCGAGCCAGCATCGTCGGCACGAACGCCCTGATCCCGTGGACGACCCCGAGCACGTTGACCGAGAGCAGCCACTGCCACTCCTCGAGGGCGAGCTCCCAGGCCGGGCCGGGCCGCGTGACACCTGCGTTGTTGCAGAGGACGTCGACCGCGCCGAAGCGCTCGGCTGCCCGGGTCGCCAGGGTCTCCACGTCCTGCGGACGCGCAACATCCGCGGCAACCGGTTCGACCTCGCCCTCGACGGTTGCGGCCGCTGCGGCGAGGCGCTCGCCGTCGACGTCGGACATGACGACGCGCATCCCCTCGGCGGCGAGCTGCTCGACGAGCGCGAGCCCGATCCCGCCGGCGGCACCGGTCACCACCGCGACGCGGCCGTGCAAGTCCTCCATCAGAAGGGCGTGCCGGAGAACGCCTCGGTCCGCGCCGCGAAGATGCGACGGACGAGCCCGTCGGCGTCGAGCTCGACGGCGAACGTAAACGTGCCCAGCGGCTCGTCGAACCGCGTCGTCCATCCGCTCGCAAGCTCGGTGTCGCCCTCGCGCAACAGGTGGCTGATGTGATGCCGCTGGCCGTCCGGCTCGCGCTGCGCCATGTAGCCCGCCCACTCGTCGAAGCCGCCGGCGAACTCGCGCGCCTGCCCCTCGCTCGACCAGAGCAGGGAGAAGCGGAAGTCGCGCGCGAACAGCGACAGGATGTCCTCGCCGTCGTCGAGCGCGGCGAAGTAGCGCGGCAGGAACGCCGTCTCGACGCCGGTCATGCCGCGACCTCGCGCCGTGCGAGTGCCGTTTGCGCGGCGCGCAGCCCGAAGACGAGCGCCCACGCGAGGCCGCCGGCGTACGCCCGGACGTAGCCGCCGCCGGCGTCCGCCCCCGCGGCGAGCAAACCCGGGATCGGCTCCCCGTCCTCGCCGAGGGCGCGTGACGCGGTGTCGATCAGCACCCCGCCGAAGGTGAACGTGATCGCGGGCACCGCCTCCACGACGTAGAAGGGCGGTTGGTCGACGGGTGCCGGGTCGTAGCGCCGCGGCGGGTCGACCGTGCCCTCGCTGCTGGCCCGGTTGAAGTCGAGCACCGCCTGCTTGATCGCCGCGCCGTCGTAACCCCACTCCTCCGGGAGGTAGGCGAGCTCGTCGATCTCCTGCGCGACCGCGGCGCGGGCGCCGCGCCGGTAGACGTTGTCGAAGAAGTCCGTGGGGAGCACGCCTTCGACGTACGGCTTGCTCAGGAGGTCGTGCGCGCGCTGGTCAGAGATCAACAGCCCGCGTGCCTCCGGCTGCTCGAGCAGTGCGAGCGTGGTCAAGTGGTCGCCCACCGTCTCGTCGACGAAGCGCTGCGCGTTCAGGTTGAAGAGCACGGCGTGCTCGCTCTGGAAAAGGCTGAGCGCCGGGTAGTCGTCCTGGTCGCGCAACTGCACGCCGGTCGCCATCAGGTGACCGTAGAAGCCGGCGTTCTCGGGTCCGAACGCGGCACCGGCCTCGCGTGCGAGGCGGAGGCCGTCGCCGCGGCTGTACGCGTTCGAGCGCAGCGGCAGGTCGCGCGCCTGCGGATGGATCAACTCCGCGCGCAGCTCGGGGTCGCCGCCGAACCCGCCGGTCGCGAGCAGCGTCGAGTGCGCCCGCAGCTCGCGCACCTCGCCCGAGGCGAGCCGCACGATTGCGCCGCGCACCGCGCCGTCCTCGACGATCAGACGCTCCGTGTCGGCTCCGAGCAGCAGCTCGGAATCGGAGTCGTCGCGGATCATGACCTCGCACGTGTGCAGGTAGTTCGGCATCGAGATCTGATGGCCGCGGCCGAAGCGCAGGACCGTGACGGCGGGCTGCACCTCGATCCCGAGCGACCGGATCCAGTCGACGGCGGGGCCGAAGCCGTCGACGAGCTCGCGCGCGAGCGCGGGGTCGCCGTCCGGGATCGCCTCGCGGAGCGCCTCGTACGTCGGTGCGGTCCAGACGAAGCCGGCGCGCGCCGCGCTGCCGCCGAGCTCGCCTTTCTCGACGAGGACGGCCGAGCCGCCGTGGCGCACTGCCCAGGCGGCCGCCGACAGGCCGGCCATGCCTCCACCGAGGACGAGCAGGTCGTGCGCGTGCGGCGCCATGCGGGGCATCATCGCGCATCGCGCCACCCATTTCAAGTCGATCTAAATTCAGATCCGGTACCGATGGAAAGCCAAAATCGCCGAATTTACTTGCAAAACTCGCGACGATCGGGTACAAAATCCACCTGAACTCAGTTAGGGAAACCCGAGAGTTTCCGGACAAAGGAGGAGGAAGTCGTGGTAGCAGTCTCGAGATCCATGCGGCGCCGGTGGCTGCTCTTCGCGGCCGCGACGGCGCTCGCCGTCGCGGCGGTCGCGGGGACTGCCTCCGCGGCGCAGCGGGGAACGGCGGCGACGCCGAAGCCGGCGTCGGCAGCGGAGTGGAAGAAGCTGATCGCGAAGGCGAAGTCCGAGGGGTCGGTCACGATCTACTCGGTCCAGAACCCGGCCGGGTTGCAGGACCTGGCGAACGCGTTCAAGTCCAAGTACGGCATCAGCGTCACCGTCAACCGCAATGTCGACTCGGTGCTCCTGTCGCAGATCAACGCGGAGGAGGGGACGAAGAAGGCGACGGCCGACCTGTGGGTGCCGAGCCAGAAGCGCCTCGTCGTCGGGGCAGTCCAGAACGGCTGGGTGAGCGACGCCATCGGCCCGAACTTCTTCGCGAAGCGCTTCGACCGCAAGACCTGGATGATCAGCAAGTCGTTCATCGTCGGGACGGCCGTCCTCGGCATGACGTGGAACACCCAGGCGATCAGCGGCCAGATCAACAGCGTCGCCGACTTCACGAGTGCGCGGTTCAAGGGCAAGATCGGCGTTCCCGACCCGCGCGTCTCGACGTCCTTCATGGACTGGTACCTGTGGGCCGAGGCGAAGTACGGCAAGAGCATCCTCCAGAAGCTGGCTGCGCAGAACCCGAAGATCTATCCGTCGGTGCTGCCGATGACGCAGGCCGTCGCGTCGGGCGAGCTCGCCGGGGCGCCGTGTGCCAGCGGCACCGCGGTCGACCTGAAGGGGCAGGGCGCACCGATCGCGTACAAGACGCTGAGCGACAACTGGAACGCGCCGTACTACGGCCTGATCCTCAAGCAGGCTCCGCATCCGGCTGCCGCCCAGCTGCTCGCGGACTTCCTCATCTCGCCCGAGGGGAACAAGTTCGCCGACCACGGCTTCGGTGCCGTCTACCCGAACGTCGAAGGGACGTACTACGCCAAGCCGCGGATCGTGAAGCTGAACGACTTCACCCCTGCGAAGGTCAAGGCGTTCAACGACCAGTGGGTCTCGCTGTTCGTCCACTAGGGGCGGCGGACGACCGGCACGACGAAGCGAAGGGCGGGCGCGGCGACGCGCCCGCCCTTCACCGTCTGCGGGCTCAGGAAGCTGCGCGGGCGAGGCTGCGTGCGACAGCGCGCTCGTGGTCGCGCGCACTGCCGTAGCTGCCGCCGCGGACGACGATCCGCCGCAGATGGCGGTGGGCCGGGTGCTCGGCGGTGAACGCGATCCCGCCGAAGACCTGCAACGCGCCGTGCGCGACCTGCTGCGTCGCGCGCGCGGCATATGCCTTGGAGATGGCCGACGCCCGCGTCGCGTCGGCGTCCCGCTCGTCGAGCGAAGCGGCGGCGTAGAGGACGCTCGACCACGCGCTCTCGAGCTGGACGTACATGTCGGCAAGGATGTGGCGCAGCGCCTGGAAGCCGGCGATTGGCCGGCCGAACTGGCGCCGCTGCCCGGCGTACTCGCGCGCGAGCTCGTGCAGTGAGCCGGCTGCGCCGACCGCCTCGGCAGAGACGAGGACCGCGGCGGCAGCCGCGATCGTCCGGATCGTCTCGGCGTCGCCCTCGATCGATTCGGGCTCGACCTCCTCCAGGCGCACGTGCGCCGGCGCGACGGTCTCGTCGAGCGTCGGCCTTGCTTCGATCGACGTACGCGTCGCGCTCACGATCGCAAGCACGGCGTCGCCGTCCGCCGTCGCGGGCACCGCGAACAGCTCTGCGGCTGCGGCGTACGGGACGGCGTCCTTCTCACCGCTGACGCGTCCGTCGACGATCGCCGTCGCCGGCTCGGCCGGGGCGTAGCGCCTTCCGGGCTCGGCGAGACACGGGACGACCGCGGCTCCGCCGAGGTCGAGCGCGTAGTGGACCGCCGCCGCGTCCGCGTACGGCAGCGGCGCAAGCCGCGCGCCGAGACCGCGCGCGATCAGCGCGAGCTCCACGGCCCCGAGCCCGTCGCCGCCGACCTCGAAGGCGCCGAACTCCCCGAGCGACCGCCACACACTGCCCGCATCCGCGCGCGCGACGAGCTCGTCGACCGACTCTGCGAGCCAGCGCTGCTCGTCGGTCAGCTGCAGGTCCACTTCACTCCGCCGGGAGGGAGAGGATGCGGTTCGCGATGATGTCGCGCTGGATCTGCTGGGTGCCGCCGTAGACGCTGGCTGCGCGCGAGTAGAGGTAGCGCTCGTGCCAGAACGGGCCCGCGCCGGCATCGCCGAGCACGTCGAGCGCGGTCGCGCACAACGTCTGCTCCGCCTGCGCCATCAGCAGCTTGACGCCGGAGCTCTCGGGCCCGACCGCACCGCCGTTGAGGAACGCTGCCATCGTCCGCGACGCGTGGTGGCGCAGCACTTCGATCTCGATCAACGCGCGCGCCAGCTCGTCCTGCGCGCGCTCGTCCGCGAGCACGCCGGCCGCGGCCGCGTCCGCGACGAGCCGGTCGAGCCACGTCCGCAGCATCACCTGCCGCGGCAGCGCGGCGGTGCCGCGTTCGTGGCCGACGACGTGCATCGCGATCTTCCAGCCGTCACCGCGTCCGCCGAGCATGTTCTCGCTCGGGACGACGACGTCGTCCAGGAACAGCTCGCAGAACTCCGCGTGTCCGGTGATCTGCTCCATCGGGCGCACCTCGAGGCCCGGCGAGGCCATGTCGACGACGAGCAGCGAGATCCCCTTGTGCTTCGGGAGCTCGGGGTCGGTGCGCGCGAGCACGCCGCACCAGCGCGCGAACTGCCCCCACGAGATCCAGGTCTTCTGCCCGTTCAGGACCCAGCCCTCGTCCGTCTCGACCGCCGTCGTCCGCAGCGACGCCAGGTCGGATCCCGCCTCCGGCTCGGAGAAGCCCTGCGCCCACAGCTCCTCGGCCGCGAGGATCGGCCGGACGTAGCGCGCCCGCTGCTCGTCGGTGCCGAAGGCGAGGATTGCCGGCCCGAGGACGTCGAGGCCGACAACCGAGGGAAACTCGGGTGCGCCCGCAGCGGCGAGCTCCTGGTCGACGACGATCTGCTCCGACGTCGGCCGGCCGCCGCCCCCGAACTCTGCGGGCCACGCCCGGCCGACGAAGCCCGCCTCGTAACAGCGCGCTTGCCACTCGCGCAGGAACGCCATCCGGTCGTCGAGCGCGTGCGGGATCTCCGACGCATCGGGCGCGTGCGTCGCGAGGAACGCGCGCACGTCCTCCTGCAACAGCTGCTCCGCCGGCTCGAGTGCGAGCTTCACAGGCGCTTGAACGCGTCCGAGCCGCCGCCGAGCACCATCGCGGCGACTACGCCGGCGGTCGTCACGCCGACCATGATCAGCGAGATGCAGGCGACGAGCGGGTAGATGCCGTTCTCGTAGTAGTCGTAGAGGATCGTCCCCATGACGTTGATGGTCGGCGCGCGTACGAGGAGCGACGCGGCGAACTCGTGCGTGAGGAGGACGAACATCAGCGCCGCGGCGCCCCCGAATGCGGGCCGGAGCAGCGGCATCACGATCTGGAAGTTCGTGCGCAGTGGGCCCGCGCCCGAAGCACGTGACGCCTCGGTGTATGCATCGCCGAGGGCCGCCATTGCGCCGAGCTGCATGCGTGTCGAGAACGGGATCATCAGCGTCACGTAGACGAGAATCAACACCCAGCGCGTCCCGTAGAGGACGAGCGGTCGCGCCGTGTACGTCATCAGGAAGCCCACGCCGAAGATGACCGCGGGGATGCTGAGCGGCATCGCGACGATGAAGTCGAGCACGGGCGCCGCGATGCGGTGCTCACGCCGCTTGCGTAGCAGCGTCGCCGCGATGAAGCCCACCGGCAGCGTGATCGCGACCGCCGCGAGCGACAGCCAGACGCTGTTCCAGATCGCCGGCATCACGCCCGACTGCGTCGTCACGGTCCGCCACGTGCCCAGCGTGAGCCGGTTGAAGTGCACGTCGCCGGTCCAGAACCGGGAGAGCGAGACGAAGACGAGCGCGAGGATCGGCAGCACGGTCGAGAGCAGCCCGTAGAGCACGATCACGGCGGCTGCCGATTTCGACCCGGGCGCGCTCTGCCGGAAGCCGCCCTTGCCGCCGTGCGTGATGAAGCGCGTGTTGTCACCGAGCAGCACGCGGTTCATGAACAGGATGAAGATGCCGAAGACGAGGAGCGGCGAACCGATCGCTGCGGCAAGCCCGTAGTCCGGCGGGATCTGCTGCGTGGCGAAGAACATGTCGGTCGTCAGGACCGAGATGATGCGGCTCCGACCGAGCAGCAGCGGCGCGGTGAACTGGCCGAGGCCGAGCAGGAGCGCGACGCCGGCGCCGTAGACGAGCGACGGGCGCAGGAGCGGCAGGACCACCCGGAAGAAGACGCCGGCGCGCGACGAGCCGCCGACCTGGGCCGCCTCGATCAGCTCGCCGTTGATGTTCTCGAAGCCCGAGCTGACGAACAGGTAGATGAATGACGCGAGCGCGAGCCCGGTGATGATGATGATCCACGGCACCGTGTAGATGTCGAACGGCCCGTCGAAGCCGTGCCACCACGGCAGCAGGCGCAACAGCTGGTTGAGGTAGCCGGGGTGCGGGGAGAGCAGGAAGGCCCAACCGAGCACGCTGGAGACCGCCGGGATCACGATCGGCAGGATCGGGATGACACGCAAGAGGGAAAGGCGCGGCGGGAGCGAGTGCGCGGCCCACGCCAGGCCGGTGCCGACGACGAGCGCGATCGCGAGCGACCCGAGGCCGAGCTCGACGGTCCAGCGGACCGTCTGCCACCACCCGGTGCGCGTGTAGGCGTCGCTGTACGAATGCGCGCCGTTCTTGAGCGCGAGGTACTGCAGGCGGATAAGCGGGACGATGGTAAGGTAGCCGATCGCGCAGATGAAGGCGATCAGCCCGAGCCGCGTCAGCAGGCGGTCGAGCCGCAGCCACGGGAGCGCCGCCGGCCGGGGAGCGGCCTGGGTGGCCATCAGACGCCCGCCCCGACTGCGCGGCCGACGCCCGACACGAGCCGGTCGTCGCCGTCGTAGAACGCCAGGTCGCGCGGTTTGACCGTCGCGACCGCGTGCCGCTCGCGCTCGAGGGTGCGCGGCCAGCCGCCGCGTTCGCCGGCGTCGATCCGGCCGAGGAGGCGCGTCGTGCCGGTGGTGACGGCGACGTCGAGATGGCGGCCGCCAAAGGCCGCGTCGAGGACGGTGACGGGAAACGCGAGCGCGCCGGGCCCCGCGCCGTCACGGCCCGGCTCCAGCAGGTCGAGGTCCTCGGGACGCGTCCGCGCGACGACGGTCGTCGAGCCGGCCGCAATGCCGTCGAGGTCGCCGTCGACGCGCTCGCCGTCGAGCCACCACGCGCCGTCGTGGCGCTCGAACACCAGCCGGTTCCCCATCCCGATGAAGCCGGCGACGTACTCGGTCGCAGGCTCTTCGAAGATGACGTCGGGCGGCGCCAGCTGCTCGAGCGCGCCGCTGCGCATGATCGCGAGCCGGTCTCCGAGCGCGAGCGCCTCGACCTGGTCGTGCGTCACATAGACGGCGGTGAAGCCGAGGCGCCCATGCAGCTCGTGGATCTCGGTGCGCACCTGGTCGCGCAGCCGCGCGTCGAGGTTGGAGAGCGGCTCGTCGAACAGCACCAGCTCCGGGCGTGCGACGAGTCCCCGGGCGAGCGCGATCCGTTGCTGCTGGCCGCCGGAGAGCTGCGCCGGGTAGCGGTCGAGTAGCGGCGTCGTGTCGACGAGTGCGGCGACGTCGTCGATCCATTGCGCCGCCTGGTCGCGCTTGACCCGCCTCGTGCGCAGCGGGTAGCCGATGTTCTTGCGGACCGTCATATGCGGCCAGAGCGCATAGGACTGGAAGACCATCCCGATGTTGCGCTTGTTCGGCGGCACGTTGATGCTGCGCGAGGCGTCGAAGACGGCGCGCTCGCCGAACGAGATCGCACCCTCCTCGGCCGTCTCGAGGCCGGCGATGCAGCGAAGCGTGGTCGTCTTGCCGCAGCCGCTCGGGCCGAGCAAGACGAGGAACTCACCCTCCTCGATCGCGAGGTCGAGGTCGTCGATCGCCGTCGTCGGCGTCTTGCCGCCGAAGCGTTTCGTCAGGCTGCGGATACGTACGTTGGCCACCTACCACCTCGCGTTATTGAACTGAGTTCAGGTTCGGAAGAGGGATTCTCTCCTATTCCCGCCCCGCGCGCAAGGGCAGAACCGCCTTCAGCTTCAGGCGAGTGTGCTGGTGGGCTACGCCGCGTCCTCGAGCTTGTCGAATCGCTCGTCCGCGAGATCCGGCGGACAGCCGAGGATCGCGAGCTGGCGGCTGACGAAGAACCGGCTGACGTCGGCGAGGCGCAGGGTGCCGCCCGGGCGGTACCAGTGCCAGACGCTGTTGTAGAGCCCGAGCACGGCCCGCGTGAGCAGCCGCGGGTCGTTCTCCGGGAGCAGGCCCTGCTGCATGCCGCGCGCGAGGAACGTCCCCCAGGCGAACTCGAGGTCCCGCGTCTGGGCGCGCGCGCTCGCACGCGCCGCCTCTTCGCGGGGAAGCGCCCGCGGAGACGCGATCCGCCCGAACTCCGCCACCATCACGCGCTGGCGCATCACCTGCTGGTCGGAGATGTCGAACGAGTCGACGAGCAACGTCACGAGCGCGTCGTTCCAGTCATCGCGCTCGGCGATGATCTTGTCGAAGCGCGCCCGGTAGTCGGACACGGTCTTCGCCATGATCTCGAACAGGCAGTGCTGCTTCGACTCGAAGTAGTGGTAGAGGGCCGTCGAGCCGATGTCGACCGCTGCGGCCACGTCGGCCCACTTGGTCTCCTCGTAGCCGTAGCGCCCGAAGGAGTCGATCGCGACCTCGAGGATCTGCTCCTTCTTCACGCCCGGCTTCTGGCGCGGCGGCCGGCGCCTGCCCGGTGCCGTCGGTTTCCTGTTCGTAGCCATTCAGTCGCGTCCTTTCCCTGATTTCAGTTCAGATTTTGCCTGCGCCGGCGGCCGCCGTGTCCCGCGCGAGCGCCGCGAGCCGCACCACCGCGGGCGCGAGGGAGCCGGCATCGCTGCCGTTCTGCGGGTCGTTCAGCCAGCGCCGGTACACGCCTTCGACGATGATCGCGATCTTCCAGTACGCGAAGGCGACCCAGTAGCCGAGGGCCGCGACGTCGCGCGCGGCTGCAGCCGCGTAGAGGTCCACGAGCGCAGCCGCATCGGGGAAGCCCTCGGCGGCGGCGACGGGCTCGCGGAAGAACCCGTCCGCGCTGCGCAGCTCGTTCCAGTAGGCGACCATCTGCCCGACGTCTGCCAGCGGGTCGCCGGCCGTGCAGAGCTCCCAGTCGAGCACGGCGCGCAGCCGCCCGTCGCCTCCGAGCACGAAGTTGTGCAGGTGGTAGTCGCCGTGGAGGAGCACGCTCTCGCGCTCCTCGGGCATCCGCGCCTCCAGCCAGACGGCGACCTCGTCGACGTCGGCCAGCTCGCGTGTCTTCGAGGCCTCCCACTGCCGTCGCCAGCGCCTCAGCTGCCGGCTGATCAGGCTCTCGGGGCGCCGGAGGTCGCCGAGCCCGACCGCGTCGAGGTCGATCGCATGGAGCTGTGCGAGCGTCGCCGCGATCTGCCGCGCCGCCTCGGCGCGAACCTCGACGCCGAGCCGCTCCGCCTCGGCGAGGCGGCCGAGGACGTGGCCGTCCACGTGCTCCATCGCATAGAACGACGCGCCCGTGACTGCCGGGTCCTCGCAGACGCCGATCGTGCGCGGCACCGGGAAGCCGGTGGGGTGGAGCGCCGTCAGGATGCGATGCTCGCGGACGACGTCGTGCGCCGAGGCGAGGATCTCGCCGAGGGGCGGCCGGCGCAGGACGAAGCGGCGGCCGGCGGCGTCGTCGACCCGGAAGGTGAGGTTCGACTGGCCGTCGCCGATGCGCGTGAACGTGAGCGGCGGCCGCAAGTCAGGCAGCCGGCCGGTCAGCCAGTCCGTGACCGACGCGACGTCGATTCCGGGGGGCGCGGTCACCGGATCGTCCAGCCGCCGTCGATCGCGAAGACCTGTCCTGTGCAATAGCTCGACGCGTCGGAGGCGAGGAAGAGGAGGATTCCGTCGAGCTCCTCCGGACGGCCGGGCCGGCCCATGGGGCACGCGCGCTCGAACCACTTGCGCGACCGCTCGTCCTCGACCAGCCCGGCGGTCATCTCGCTGTGGAAAAAGCCGGGCGCGATCGCGTTGACCCGCACGCCGTCGCGCGCCCATTGCGCCGCGAGCTCCCGCGTCAGTCCGTTGACGGCGCTCTTGGACGCGACGTACCCGGCATCGGGCACCGGCGCCGACGCCACGAGGCTGAACATCGAGCTGATGTTGATCACCGATCCCGAGCCCTGCGTGCGCATCGGGGTGGAGACCGCCTGGGAGAGCGCGAAGACCGCTTCGAGGTTGAGGCGCAACACGTCGCGGAAGGCCCCGAGCGTCGCCTGGCGCTCCGGCCCGCCCGAGGACGCGCCCGCGTTGTTGACGCAGACGTCGACGCGGCCGAAGCGCTCGAGCGTCGTCTCGAGGAGATGCGCGACGTCGCCGTCGTCGGTCACGTCGCAGCGGACCGGCGCGATCTTCCGGTCGCCCGCGAGCTGCTCGAGCCGGTCGAGCCGACGGGCGGCCGCGACGACCTGGGCCCCGGCGTCGGCCAGCACGGAGGCGAAACGCGCCCCCAGCCCGCTGGAGGCCCCGGTGACGATCGCCACCTTTCCGGTCAGGTCGCTGAGTGGCATATCTGAAGTGAACACAGTTTAGGAGACCCCGGTCAAGGCACTCGACAGGTGGACACCTCTACGTTAACCTAATCCTACTTCAGTTCAAACGAGGGGAGTCGCTCGCATGCCGATCGTCGAAGCAGAACCGATCCAGTACGAGGTCGACGGACACGTCGCCAGGATCTGGCTCAACCGGCCGCACAAGCGCAACTCCGTCAGCCAGCAGCTGCTGCAGGAGCTCGACGAGGCGCGGATCCGCGCCGAGAACGATCCGGACGTCCGCGTGATCGTGATCCGCGGACGCGAAGGGACGTTCTGCTCCGGGTTCGACCTCGACGAGCTGCAGGGCGACTTCATCGGGACGTCGACGGCCTTCGAGGTCGCCGAGCGCTCCGCGCGGATCTGCGACGCGATCTTCCGCTCGTCGAAGCCGTCGGTAAGCGTCCACGAGGGCTACACGACCGCCGGTGGCTTCGAGATCATGATCAACTGCGACTTCTCGATCGCCGCCGAGGACGCGAAGATCGGCGACTTCCACATGCGCCGTGGCCTGTTCGGCGGCGCGGGCCCGATCTACCGCCTGCCGCGCATGATCGGCGAGCGCAAGGCGAAGGAGCTGATGCTGACCGGCAAGCTGCTGAGCGGCCGTGAGGCCTACGAGTGGGGGCTCGTCAACGAGGTCTGCTCCGCGGAGGAGCTCGACGACGTCGTCGACAGCTTCGTCGCCAGGATCGCGGACAAGAGCCCGTTCCAGATGGGCATCACGAAGATGTGCCTCAACCGCAGCCTCGATGCGGACACGCAGACGCTGATGGTGCTCGAGCGGCTCGCGGTCGGCGTCACGCTGAACTCGAACGACGCCGCCGAAGGGGTCGCGGCCTTCCTCGAGAAGCGCGAGCCGGTCTGGACCGGAACCTGATTCAGACAAGGCGGGCGGCGCGCGCGGCGTCCCGCAGCCGCCGGGCGCCCTCGTCCGGCGGCAGCCGCCGCAGCTCCTCCGAGAGCACCTCGAGCCCGAGCGGCCCGGCGTAGTCCGCAGCGGCGAGCGCATCCTTGAGGCCGGCCAGGTCGAAGGCGCCGCTGCCGGGTGGCAGGCGCCGGAAGCGGCCCTCGAAGAGCGCGTCGGGGTGCGGGGAGGCGGCCCCGTCGTCGAGGTGCACGAGTGCGATCCGGTCGCCGTCGAGGGCGGCGACGTCCGCGAGCGACTCGCCGCCGCGGAACACGTGCCAGGCGTCGACGAGCAGACCGCAGTGGTCCCACCCGACCGCATCGCAGATCACAACCGCGTCGGCCAGGGTCGTCGGGTTGCCGTAGGCCGTGAACTCGAACGCTATCCGGATCCCGGCCGGTGCGAGCGCGGCCGCGGCGGCGCGGAGCTCGCGGACGATCGCGTCGCGGG
>JABFWJ010000482.1 GCA_013362295.1 Thermoleophilia bacterium | reverse complement strand
AGACGGGGCAGCGGCGCTCGGTCTCCGCGACGACTGCGGCCAGCCGCTCCGCGGGCTCGCCGGTGTCGACGAGCGCTTGCACGCGCACGGTCTGGAAGTGCGGCCGCACGTCGGGATGGCCCAGCCGGCCGCGGATGTCGATCGTGAACTCGGCCTCGAACTCGATCCCGCGATAGGCGAAGCCGAGCTCGGCCGCGGTGCGATTGAAGGTCACGGACTCGCAGCCGCAGAGTGCGCCGACGACGGTCTGCAGCGGAGACGGGCCTTCGCCGCTGCCGCCGTGCGCCTCCGGCTCGTCGGTGACAAGCAGGCCGTACTCGCCGGTGTCGATCACGGTCATCATCCCGGCCTCGTTGTGCGCCGAGAGCGCCTTGCGGCGGATGATCGGCTCGGTCATGTCCTTCACCTTCTTGATCTGGGTCGTCACGTCTCCTCCATAACTGACTGGTCAGTATAGTTATCTGCTAGGCTGCACGCATGCCACGTCCTGCGAAGGCTCGTGAGCGACTGCTCGACGCTGCAGAGGATCTGCTGCTCGCCCGCGGCTTTGCGGAGACTCAACTCGATCGCGTCCGTGAGCGCGCGGGGGTGAGCAAGGGGGCGATCTTCTATCACTTCGACGGCAAGGAGGCGCTCGCCGAGGCGGCGCTCGAACGCTTCTTCCAGCGTCTTGTCACCGAGGCCCAAGACGCCCTCGCAGCAAGCGGCGCCACCACGGCGACCGCGAGGCTCTTCGCCTATGTCGACGCCGTTGCGACATTGACCAGAACGCCGGCTCTCGCCCGCGGCTGCCTGCTCGGGATGGTGACGATGGAATGCACGGAGACCAACCCAGCGCTCGCAGCTGTCGCCGCCGACGGCTTCACGAAGTGGCAGGGCAGCCTTACCGCCCTGATCGAGGAGGCCGCGTCGGAGCGAGGTCTCGACGTCGACGCGACGGGTCTCGCTACGACATTCCTCGCCGCCGTGGAGGGAGGGCTCCTGCTCGATCGACATCGCAATAGCCCTTCGGCGGTGGAGGCCGCGCTAACCCACTTCCGCCACTACTTGGCGTTCGTCCTTCAACTCGGAAAGGAAACAGCCCCGTGAACGGCAAGCATCAGATCCAGCGGTCCCTCGAGATCTCCGCGACGCCGGAGGCGGTGTGGGCGATCCTCGAAGACTCGACGCGTTTGCCGGAGTGGGCGGCGGTCGTCGAAGAGGTCACGTGTCGTGTCCCGGGCCGCGAAGCGGTCGGCTCCGTACGCGAGTGCCGCGTCGACTTCGCCGGCCGCACGGGCACGATCGTCGAGCGCTGCGTCGAGTTGATTCCCAAGACGAAGGTCGCGTACGTCGTCGACGACGACTCGCTCGGCTTCAACAAGCTGTTCGCCGACTACGGCTTCACCATCACCCTGGAGGACTCGGGCCTGCGACGCACGACCGCGCGGATGGACACCTACTACACACCGCGCAACATCGTGAGCGCAGCGATGAACTCCGTGCTGATGCGGCGCAAGTTCGCCGTGACCGTCGACGGACTTCTGCAGGGGCTCCAGCGCCTGGCCGAGGAGCACGCCTCGGCCAACCGCCTGGCAGGAACGCCGTCCCCGCCCGAAACGAATCCGTCAGGGGATGTCACTCTGGGCGCGGCCCGTTCGTAGTTCGAGTGAGGGGCGGGACGTGCCCGCCCATGACGAGGAGGATCACGTGGCGAAGTACATGTTGTCCGTCCACAGCGTCGCAGGCGAGGCGCGCGAGCCGATGACCGACGAGGAGCGGCAGGAGTCGTACAAGCAAATCGGCCTCCTCGAAGCCGAGCTGAAGTCAACCGGTGCCTGGGTCTTCTCCGCCCGCCTGCACCAGCCCGACACCGCGACCGTCGTCCGCATCTCCGCCGGCGAGGTGGTCACCACGGACGGCCCGTTTGCGGAGTCGAAGGAGCATCTCGGCGGCTTCTACATCATCGAGGCCGACGACCTCGACGCTGCCCTCGACTGGGCGTCGAAGACGACCGCCGCCGTGCAGAGGCCGATCGAGGTCCGTCCGTTGTGGGATGGATCGGGAGCCTGATCGCCCACGCGACCTCGAGGCCGCGGGCAAGCTCGAGGAAGCCGAGGTGGGTCGGATCTTCCGCGAGGAGTACGGACGATCGGTGGCTGCCCTGGTCCGCGTCTTCGGCGACATCGACGTCGCCGAGGACGCGGTGCAGGAGGCGTTCGCCGTCGCTCTGCGCAAGTGGGCAGTCGACGGTCTGCCGCCCAATCCGGGCGCCTGGATCACGACCACGGCCCGCAACCGTGCGATCGACAGCCTGCGCCGCGAGTCGCGTGGACGGGAACTGCTCGGAGAGGCGGCGGTGATGTCGCCCGGCCACGTCGATCCCGGCAAGCCCGAGCAGGAGGGACGCGTGCAGGACGACCGGCTTCGCCTCATCTTCACGTGCTGCCACCCGGCACTCGCCGTGGAAGCGCAGGTGGCGCTCACGCTCCGACTGCTCGGCGGCCTGTCGACCAAAGAGGTCGCGAGATCCTTCCTGGTGAGCGAGCCGGCGATGGCCCAGCGCATTGCGCGTGCAAAGCGCAAGATCAAGGCCGCCCGAATCCCGTACCGCGTCCCGGAGGATCACGAGCTCCCCGGCCGCCTGCGCGCCGCGCTGGCCGTCGTCTACCTCGTCTACAACGCGGGGCTCGGCAGCGAAGCCGAGCTCGGGCTCTGCTCGGAGGCGATCCGGCTGGCACGGATCCTGATCAGGCTCATGCCCGACGAGCCGGAGGTTGCCGGCCTGCTGGCGCTGCTCCTCTTGACCGAGTCCCGTCGCGCATCGCGAGCGCGGGCCGACGGGTCCCTGGTGCTGCTCGGGGACCAGGACCGCGGGCTGTGGGATCGGGACTTGATCGACGAGGGTCAGGCGATCGTGCGCGCCTGTCTGCGCCGCGACGAACCCGGTCCGTACCAGCTGCAGGCGGCGATCAACGCCGTCCATGCGGATGCCGCGACGATGGAGGAGACCGACTGGTCGCAGGTCGTCGCCCTCTACGACCAGTTGTTCGCGGTCGCCCCGACGCCCGTCGTGGCCCTCAACCGCGCCATCGCCGTCGGCGAAGTGCACGGCCCCGCGGTTGCGTTGGCTCTGGTGGACGAGTTGGAGCTGGACAACTACCACCCGTTCCACGCGACCCGGGCGGATCTGCTTCGGCGACTCGGCCGGAACACGGAGGCCACCGCCGCCTACGAGCGCGCGGCGGTGTTGGCGCCGACGGACGCCGAGCGCGAGTTCCTCGAACGTGGCGGCCGGACCTCGGCGGTGTAGGCTCTCACGAGCGCCGAGGTCTCTGAGTGACCACTATTCTTCGTCATCCGATGACGAGATGAGCCCAATCCTCGGTCGGCGGATCGCGCAATTCAACCGCCACGTCACCAATCGCCTCACTCGGCCGCCGGCGCGCCGACTCCCTGGTTTCGGCGTCGTCATCCACACGGGACGCAAGTCGGGACGTCGATACGAGACACCGGTGAACCTCTTTCGCGCAGCCGGCGGCTACGTGATCGCGCTCACCTACGGCCCCGAATCCGACTGGGTGCGCAACGTGCTCGCCGCCGGAGGCTGCGAATTGATCACCCGGGGCCGCCGCGAGCGGCTGACGTCACCGGAGATCCGTCATGACGAGCGACAAGCCCTCGTCCCGAGGGCCCTGCGGCCGGTGCTCCGCCTCCTACGCGTGACCGACTTCATGCACCTTGTGCATGCACCCTGACGATCGCCCCGAAGCGGATCCGTGAGGCGCGACGACGACGCCTCGGGCCGAAGCGTCTAGGGCTGTCGCGCGTACCCACCCTTGTCAAACAAGGCCACGACGTCACGGTACGCGACGGGAGTCACTTTGACGTCACCGGCAAACGGATGGTCGAGCGCGAGAATCAAGAAGAGGATGAACGCGAGCAACCCCGCCACCGAACCGATCATCGCGCCTTGCAGCAGCGCGTCCGGAATCGCGAACAGATAGAGGTATCCGATCGTGACCACGCCGCCGATGATGAGCATGAACCACATGATCGACGGGATCGACGACTCGCTGCTGATCACCCGGAGCCGACGGGCCTGCCCGAGATCGTTCAGCCTGCCGATCGACTCATCGTAGAAGCGCCCCTCCTGGCCCGATCCGGGGCGATAGTCGTAGTAGCCGGCCCAGACGCGCTGGTAGGCCGCGCCGGTGACCGGGCTCGATTTGCCGTGCGCCATCGTCTTCCACTCGTCGTCGATCACCGAGTTCGTGTACGTGATGAGCCGCCCTTGGAGCTTGTTGCGGACGGGGCCCGGGAACGCGTTGGCGTCGCGGAGGAGATTGCTGATCTTCGTCGCCTCCTGCTCGGTGCTGTCCTGCGCGCCGTTGAACTGCTCCCACACGAGCACGACGAGGAAGGCGAGCAGCACGGTGTAGAGGACGCCGACGGCTGAGAACATCACGGCGACGCTGTCCTGGCTGTTCACGAGTCGCTCCCGCGGCAGCCTGCGGACGAGCATCATCGCCACGAGCGAAACGCCGATCGTCCCGGCTACGACGAGCACGCCGAACCCAACGGTCGACATCGCGAGCGGCATCACCTCGCCGTCTATCGTCGTTCGCACCGCCGCGACACGTCAATGCGCTTCCGGGTAGCGACGCTGCCCGAAGGTGCACAATCGAGCTCGAGTTCCCACCTCACAATTCAGGCGGGTCCCGCGTTTCAGGAAGGCGACTCCGATTGCCGGTCGCCCATCCGTCCGCATCCGACAGGAGTGACTCCGTGACCGACCTCCGCCTCTACGACTACGCCGCATCGGCCAATTGCTACAAGGTGCGGCTCCTGCTCGAGCAGCTCGAGCGTGACTACGAACGAGTCGCGATCGACATCTTCGACGGCGACACCCTCACCGACGCGTACGAGCGGCTCAATCCCCAGCGCTCGACACCCGTGCTCGAGCTGTCCGACGGCCGGACTCTGATCGAGTCGAACGCGATCCTCTGGTATCTGGCGGCCGGAACACCCTTGTTGCCCGACGACCCTTTCGGCCAAGCCGAGGTGTGTCGCTGGCTCATCTACGAGCAGTCCGATGTGATGCCGATGATCGGCGGGTTGCGCTTCCGGCTCGTGACGGGCCGCTTCGCCCCGGACAGCGAGTCGGCCCAGAGACGGCGAACCGGCGCGCACGAAGTGCTGCGAATCCTCGAACGACATCTGGCGACTCGTTCCTTCCTCGCAGCAGATCGCTACTCGATCGCCGATATCGCGGTGTATGCCTACGCCCATCTCGCGGAAGAGGCAGGCGTCGACACGTCGGCGTACCACAGGTTCCACGACTGGCTCGAGCGTGTCCGCGAGCAGCCCCGTTTCGTGGACGACCTCGTTCCGTACCCGCCCAACGCCTCTCTGCTGGCGGGCCGCTCGATCTACGGATGACCAGGAGGGATTGGCGGAATGCCGTTCGGCACAACCTGTATTTCGCCAATCCCTCCTAGCCGGGGACCGATTGGGTTCGACGCGGCAGAACCCAGTTCGGGCGTGGAAAGTGGCAGGTGTACCCGTGTGGATACCGCTCGAGATAATCCTGATGCTCGGGCTCGGCTTCCCAGAACGGCCCGGCCGGTGTCACCTCGGTGACGACCTTCCCGGGCCAGAGGCCCGACGCCTCGACGTCGGCGATCGTGTCCTCGGCCACGCGGCGCTGCTCGTCGTCGAGGTAGAAGATCGCGGAGCGATAGCTCGTCCCGACGTCGTTGCCCTGGCGGTTCAACGTCGTCGGATCGTGGATCTGGAAGAAGAGCTCGAGCAGGTCCCGGTACGAGATCTGGTCGGGGTCGAAGACGACCTCGATCGCCTCTGCGTGCGTCCCGTGGTTGCGGTAGGTGGCGTTCTCGACGTCGCCGCCGCTGTAGCCCACCCTCGTCGAGAGAACGCCCGGCCGTTTCCGGATCAGATCCTGCATTCCCCAGAAACATCCGCCGGCAAGAATCGCCTTATCGACTGCACTGTCCACGTGCCGCTACCTCCTTGCTCGACGAGCCACCGCGCTTCACTGTAGCCCTCGGCTTCGGCTCGGCGTCGTCGCGCCGGCATTCGCTCATCGCGACGGCTCCTTCGCCGCCCCGGCGGTACCGGCCAGCAGCTCGCGCACCTCCTCGTCAGTCGTCTGCGAGAAGTCGTCGTACCAGACCCCCACCGCGTAGAAGGGCTCGGGCGTGAGCGCGCACACGATCTCGTCGACGTCGCCGCGAAACGCCTCACACGTCTGTGGTGACGCGACGGGAACGGCGACGATCACGCGCGCGGGGTTCTGCTCGCGAACCGCGAGCGCCGCGGCCCGCATCGTCGCGCCCGTCGCGAGACCGTCGTCGACGAGGATCACCGTCTTCCCCTCGAGGCTCGGCGGCTCGCGGTCGCCGCGATACGCCGCCTCGCGCCGCTCGAGCTCGCGCTGCTCGCGCGCGATCACGCGCCGGATCGCCGCCTCGGGGATCCCGAGTTGCCGAACGAGGTCCTGGTCGAGGATGACCAGCCCGCCGTGTGCAATCGCGCCCATCGCCAGCTCCTCGTGCCCCGGCACGCCGAGCTTTCGCACCACGAACAGATCGAGCGGAGCACGGAGCGCCTGCGCCAGTGCAGAGCCGACCGGTACGCCGCCTCGCGGGAGGGCGAGCACGACGAGATCGTCCCGGCCGGCATAGCGCTCCAGCTCATGCGCCAGGAAACGGCCGGCTTCGGCCCGATTCCGGAACCGCGTCCGTCGAGTCGATGCATGCCTGTGCGCCACCGTGCTGGTGCTCGAATCCTCCCCGGGGAGAGGCGCACACGAAACGGGACGCCGCATCGGTTGCGCACCGCCGTGAGAATCGTCGGAAATCTCGCCGAATTCTCATCGCTCGTGGCGGGCTGAAAAGCGCTGTTTAAGGCCTTGTAAATATCGCGCTCGAAATCACTCCGAACGGGAACAACACCCGTAGGAACAAGCGAAAGCAAATTGAGGGGGATTCATCAATGAGTCACGGCAGACGCAGACGGCGCGGCAGGCGTCAGCGGATCGAGAAGATCGCCGCAGCGGCGCAGCCGACCGCTCAGGCCAACACGAGCGTCAGCAAGGCCACGACCACGTCCGTGAGCAACTCGGCGACGGGTACCGGCCACTGACGCAGGCCACAGATTCTGAACGACCGACGAAAGCCCCGTCTCAGGCGGGGCTTTCATCATTCTCGCTCCCGGGGAGAACCGAGTAGATGCGCGCTTCGCTCCGCAGCTGCCTTCGCCGTCTCGCGCTCCCGACCGTCGAGGGCCAGGCCGCCGTTGCCTCGACGCCGACCGTTCCGACCCGCGAGATCTTCCGCCGCTTCTGGCCCTACGCTCGTCCCTACCGCTCGTGGCTCGCCGTCACGCTCGTCTTCGTGGCGGTCGGCCCCGCGCTCCAGGCGGCGACGATCTGGCTGTTCAAGCGCCTCGTCGACGACGTGCTCGTTCCGCGCGACTTCGGTGCGTTCCCCTGGATCGCCGCCGCGTACGTCGCCCTGACGCTCGCGTCGAGCGTCGTGTCGTTCCTCGACGACTATTTCTCGACGTTCGTCGGTGAACGCTTCCTGCTCTCGTTGCGGACGAGCTTCTTCAGACACATCCAGAGGTTGTCGCTCGATTTCTTCGAGCGCCGGAAGCTCGGCGACCTGATCTCCCGGCTGACGAGCGATGTCGCTTCGATCGAGAACTTCGTGCTCTCCGGCGTCGCCGATGTCCTCTCGTATGTGCTCCGGATTGCGTTCTTCAGCGCGGCGCTCTTCTACCTCAGCTGGAAGCTCGCGCTCGTGTCGTTGTTCGTGATCCCGCTCTTCTGGGGAACGGCGCGCTCGTTCTCACGGCGGATCAAGCAGGCATCGCGCGAGCAGCGCCGGCGCAGCGGCTCGATCAGCGCGGTCGCGGAGGAAGCCCTGGCGAACGCGGTCCTCGTTCAGGCCTACAACCGCATGGATACCGAGGCCGAACGGTTCCATCGCGAGGGCGTCGGCAGTTTCCGGGCCGCGATGACGGCGACGCGGCTGCGCGCGATCTTCTCCCCCGCCGTCGACCTGATCGAGACGGCGGGCGGCCTCGTCGTGCTCGGCTTCGGCACTTGGCAGCTTGCACGCGGGCAGATCTCGCTGGGCGGATTGCTCGCCTTCGTCGCGTATCTCAGTCAGCTGTACAGCCCGATCAAGTCACTCGCGCGACTGACCAACACCGTCTACGCCGCCTCGGCGAGCGCGGAGCGGATCATCGAGCTGTTCGACGAGGGCCCGGCGGTGCGGGAAGAACCAAACGCGCGGCCGTTGGGCCGCGTTCGCGGCGAGGTTCGCTTCGAGGATGTCTCCTTCGGCTATCCCGGTACCGGACGCGCGGCGCTCAGCGGAATCTCGCTGGCGCTCGCGCCGGGCGAGACGCTCGCGCTCGTCGGCCGAACGGGTGCCGGTAAGTCCACCGTCGCCAAGCTGCTCCTGCGCTTCTACGACCCCCGCGAGGGGAGCATCCTCCTGGACGGTCACGATCTCCGCTCGGTGCGCCTGGAGTCGCTTCGCGACCAGTTCGCGGTGCTGCTGCAGGAGACGCTCGCCTTCGACGGAACCGTCCGCGAGAACATCGCATACGGCAAGGCGGGTGCGTCGGAGCTCGAGATCGTCGCGGCCGCGAAGGCTGCCGCTGCGCACGAGTTCATCACTGCGTTGCCCGACGGCTACGACACGATCATCGGGCAGAAGGGCCGCCGCCTCTCCGGTGGACAGCGCCAATTGCTGGCGATCGCGCGCGCGATGATCCGCGACGCGCCGATCCTGATCCTCGACGAGCCGACGACCGGGCTCGACAGCGAAGCGGCTCAGCGTGTGCTCGAGCCGATGCGGCGCCTGATCACCGGCCGGACGACGATCGTCATCTCGCACAACCTGCTGACCGTGCGCGACGCAGACTCGATCGTCGTGCTCGACGAGGGGCGCGTCGTCGAGCACGGGACGCACGAGTCCCTGCTCGCGCACGACGGCGCGTACGCACGGCTCTACCGCGCGCACCGCGGCGAAGCAGCGGCCGAGCCGCGGCAGCCCCTGCGCGCCGTCGAGCCGTGAGCCGCGTTCCCCCGCCCCTCCAGGCGGGCGCGGCAATCGCTCCCGGCTACTCGGTCGCCGGCCACCTGCACCGCGGCGACGCACTCGACGTGTACGAGGTCTGGAGCCAGGAGCGCGATTGCCTCTGCATCGCCAAGCTCCTCCGGCCGGACCGGGTGAAGGACGTCAGACCGCGCCGGCGGCTCTTCCGCGAGGGTCGCCTGCTCCAGCAGTTGACACACCCGCACATCGTCCGCGCCTACGAGACGCTCAGCCGGCCGCAGCCGGTGTTGATCCTCGAGACGCTGAGCGGCGCGACACTCGCGCACGTGCTCGAAGTCGAACTCGTACAGCAGCGCTTCCCCGTCCAGGAGCTCGCCGTCCTGGGCCTGCAACTGTGTTCGGCGACCGCGTATCTGCACCGTCACCGCCTGCTCCACCTCGACCTCAAACCGGCCAACATCGTCGCGGAGGGCGGGCGCGTCAAGGTG
Source organism: Thermoleophilia bacterium (assembly GCA_013362295.1). Classification (GTDB taxonomy): domain Bacteria; phylum Actinomycetota; class Thermoleophilia; order Gaiellales; family Gaiellaceae; genus PALSA-600. The sequence goes on along the minus strand of JABFWJ010000482.1, from coordinate 19,251 downwards.
ATCGACCTGAGCCTCGTCCGACGGCCGGGCCGCGGCCGCAAGGGCGCGGGGACGCGTCAGTACATGGCGCCCGAGCAGGCGCTCGGCCGGACGCTGACCGAGGCCACCGACGTCTGGGGGATCGGCGCGACGCTGTACGAGTCCGCAGCGGGCAGCCGCCCGTTCCCGAGCCGGCCACGGGTGAGGTACCCGCAGCTGATCCAGCGGGCGCAACCGGCCGCGGCGCACAGACGGCTGCCGCGGGAGCTGGCCGTGGCGATCGACGCCTGCCTGGAGCCCGCTCCGCGCGACCGCCCGTCCGTGGCCGAGCTCGCCGCCGTGCTCGAGCCGCTTGCGTAGAACCCCTGCGGGTCAGCTCTCGGTCCCGGCGTCCCCCGCCGGCACTGCGAGGACGGGACACGGGGCCACGTGCAGGAGCCGCTGCGTGACGCTCCCGAGCAGCAGCCCGACCACCGTCGAGTGCCCACGTGTGCCGACGACGATCACATCCGCGCCGACCTCTTCGGCAACGTCCGCGATCATGTGCGCCACGTTCCCGGCGGCGCCGCTGATCAGCCGGAACTCCGCGTCGAAGCCCTCCTTGCGAACCTCCTCCACCTGGGCCTGAATCTTCGCCTCGAGCTCGTCCTCGTCGGCGAGGACCGGATAGCTCGCGCCCCGTCCGCCGCCCACGAAGCGCTCTTTGCGGTGCGCCGCGATCCACGACCGGCCCTCTCCCTCGGCCAGCGCTTTCGCGAAGGGAAGCGCCAGGTCGGCCGCCTCCGACCCGTCCGTCGCCCAGACGATCGTCCTGAACATCGAACCAGCCTCCTTCGACCCCGTCGCCTCCGAAACCGAATCGACACGCTACGCGATGACGGCCTGCGGTGCTCGGGCCGCCTCGCCGATCTGAGATAAAACGGGATGCCATGCCGGAGCAGCCCGAGTCGACCGTGGACCCGCTTGACCGGATGAACGCGCTGCCGGAATTGCGCCTGCGCGACTGGCGCGCGACGAAGGACACGCTGCATCTCTATGCCCAGATCCTCGGCAAGATCCGGATGGCGACCACCCCGCCACGCAACCACTGGTGGAACGTGCCGCTGTACGTCGACGTTCGTGGTCTGACGACGCGGCGCCTGCACCACCGCGGGACGACGTTCGAGATCACGCTCGATTTCGTCGATCACTCGACGATCGTCCGCACCGCCGACGGACGCAGCGCGTCGTTCGAGCTCGCCGGATTGTCGGTCGCCGATTTCGACGCCCGAATCCACGCGCTGCTCGCCGACCTCGGCGTCGACGTCGAGATCAGGGAGCAGCCCTTCGGCGTCCCGATGACGACGCCGTTTCCCCTGGACGTCGAGCACGCGTCCTGGGATCGCGGCGCGATCGAGCGCTTCGGCCGGATCCTCGACTGGTCGGACTCGGTCTTCGAGGAGTTCAGCGGCTGGTTCAGCGGCAAGACGAGCCCGGTGCATCTGTTCTGGCACAGCCTCGATCTCGCGGTGACCAGGTTCTCCGGCCGAGCGGCAGCGCCGATCGACGCCGATGCCGTCACGCAGGAGGCCTACTCGCAGGAGGTGATCTCGTTCGGGTTCTGGGCCGGCGACGACAACGTCGGGGACGCGGCCTACTACTCCTACACCGCCCCGGAGCCCGCTGGCCTGCGCGAGCAGCCGCTGTCAGTGGGCGCCTGGATCGAGTTCGGCCCAGGCTCCCTGGCGGTCCTCCCCTACGAGGCCGTGCGCAGCGCGCGCCACCCGAGGACGACGCTGCTCGCGTTCTGCCAGAGCGCCTACGAGGCCGGCGCCCGCCTCGCCGGCTGGGACACGACCGGCTTCGAGTCGAAGTGGTGCCCCACCCCGAACCAGCTCGGGGAGCTCCACGGGAGCGCCGCCGACGAATTCGGCCGCGCTCGAGCGAACCCCTGACCTGGAAGCCCGTCAGTGCGCGTGGTGTGCGTGGCCCGCCTTGTCCGGCGGCGTGTTCATGAGCTTCAGCATCGCCCAGCCGCCGCCGCGTCGGAAGTACCGCCACAGCAGCGCCGCCGCGACGAGCAGGAACACGATGTTGAGGAACGTCGTGTAGTTCCAGCTCACCGAGGCCATCTCGACCTTCGCGTTGCGCGTGTGCGGCTCGATCCCCAGGCCTTCGAAGAGCAATTCGACTGCGAGGCCGGCGGCGACCATCGTCACGTAGAACGTGGCGAGCAGGAAGCCGGCCATCTTCCAGCCGTAGTAGCGACGGTAGATGTCGAGGATCGGGAGGATGATCAGGTCGGCGAAGATGAAGGCGAGCACACCGCCGAAGCTGATGCCGCCGTTCCACAGCACGGCTGCGAGCGGGACGTTGCCGATCGAGCAGACGAAGCTGACGATCGCGACCGCCGGACCGACGATCGGCCCCCAGAGCTTCGCGAGGCCTGCGTGGTGCTCGAGGAAGAAGCGCTGCCAGAACGAGCTCGGGACCCACGCGGCAAGCGCGCCTGCGATCAGCAGTCCGCCGAAGACGTCGCGCGCGACGGCCGCCCAGTCCATCACGAAGTAGTTGGCGATCGCGGTGAAGCCCTCCGGCGAGCGCAGCCGGCTCCAGAGCGACCGGTCCTCACGCCGGACGGACATATCCATCTCGGCATGGCCCTCCATCGAGCCGAGCCGACCCTGGTCGGCCTCCGCCCTCGCCTCCTCCTCGAGCTCCCCGCTGAGGAAGAGCCGGAAGAGCAGCGCCAGCAAGACGATCATCAGCGGTCCGCCGACGAACTCGCCCAGCACGAACTGCCAGCCGAGCAGGACCGCCATGATGATCCCCAGCTCGAGCACGAGATTGGTGGACGCGAACTGGAACGCCATCGCCGCCGTGAAGTTCGCGCCCTTCCGAAACAGCGACCGCGCAAGCGCGACCGACGCGTACGAACACGACGACGAAGCCGCGCCGAGGGCGGACGCCACCGCGAGCGTCTTCGGCGAGTCGTCGGGCATCAGGCGGCGCAGCTCGCTCTTCGACACGATTGCCTGGACGGCCGCCGACAGGGCGAAGCCGAGGATCAACGCCCACAGCACCTCCCACGTCATGCCGAAGGCGAAGCTGAGCGCCCGCCACAGCTCGTGTCCGATCGCGACCGCGACCAGGGTCACAGCCCGCTCCCTCCGTCGTGTGTGCACCCCGCAGTCATGCGCCGCATCGGCACCGGCTCACTTACTAGCCTTCCGGCGACAAGTCGCGCGGCACAAAGGGGGATCCTATGAAACGCCGCTTGTTCGTTCTGCTCGCAGCGCTTGCCGTTGCGCTCCCGCTGCCGGCGGTCGTGCTCGGAGACGTCGCCGTCGCCCCGGGCGGCGGCACGCCCGGGACGTCGGCCAACTTCGAGCTCGTCGGCAGCAATTCGCTCTTCGCTCGCGGCATGAACGCCGCGATCGCGAGCTTCGACCACTACATCTACGTCGGGAACCGCTCCGACGGCTCGGATACGTGCGGGATCGGCGACCCGCGCCGCGGCGTCACGCCCTGCCCGCATCCGCATCCGGGCATCGTGATCGTCGACGTCGCCGACCCTGCGAACCCGACCGTCGTCGGTGAGATCGGGCCACCGCACGCGGGCCAGGTCGGGATTACCACGCGCGAGCTGCGCGTCTGGCCGCAGAAGAAGCTGCTGATGGTGATGACCTTCCGCTGCAGCTCGGTCATCCACGCGTGCCCGCCGGGGAACGACACGACCTTCCCGTTCGACATCAAGTTCTTCGACCTGACCGACCCGCTGCATCCCGCCTTCATCTCGAGCTACGTGCCGACCTCGGTCGCCGGACAGAAGGTGAAGCCGCACGAGATGTTCCTCTGGGTCGATCCGAAGAACCCGGATCGGGCGCTGCTCTGGCTTTCTCTGCCGACCTCGTCTGTGAACCCGGCGCGGCCGAACCTGATGATCGTCGACATCAGCGCCGTGCCCTCCGGCGGCTCCGTGCGCGAGGTCGCCGAGGGGAACTGGAATCAGTTCTTCCCGGGAGCGGCGGATCCCGCCGCCTACGACTTCGACCTTGCGCTGCATTCGATGACACCGTCCGCCGACGGCACGCGCACGTACCTCGCCTACCTGCGTGGGGGCTTCGGCGTCCTCGACACGAGCGAGGTGGCGAGCGGCCAGGTGCCTGCGGGAACCGTCGAGAACCTGAACGACAAGCTGTTGACGCCGGTGCCCTTCCCGACCTGGGGGACGGGGCCGCATTGCGACGGCCACACGCCGGCCGGCTGCGCCGAGAGCCACTCGGCGGTCCCGCTGCCGGGGCGGCCGTTCGCGCTCACGATCGACGAGGTGTACGGCACCTTCACGACGCCGTCGTTCGGTTGGCCGTGGGGATGGGCGCGTCTCTGGAACATCGCACAGCCGGGCCGGCCGCACATCGTCGGCGAGTACAAGCTCCTTCAGAACACGACCGCGTACACGCCGGCGCCGGGCGAGAACGAGTTCACCTCCTACTCGTCGCACAATCCGACGGTGCTGCGAGACCTGATCTTCGACTCCTGGCACTCGGGGGGCGAGCAGGCGATCGACGTCTCCGACCCGGCGGCGCCCGTCCAGGCCGGCTGGTTCTCGCCCACGCCTCTTCCGGCCGTGGCGAACGAGGACCCGGCGCTCTCGCGCGGGCCGAACAAGGTCGTCATGTGGAGCTTCCCGATCATCCGTGACGGTCTGGTCTATGCCGTCGACGTCCGCAACGGGCTCTACGTGCTTCGCTACACCGGGCCCCACGCAGACGAAGTCGCCGCCGTCTCCTTCCTGGAAGGAAACTCGGATCTCGGCGACGCACAGCGCCTCGCGAAGAGCGCAGGCCCCTGAGACCCGCAACCCCGGAGGGCCGGCACCGCGCGCGGTGCCGGCCCTCCCCTACGACGACCGCCGTCCTCGATCGACGCCGGCTTCGTCGAACCGCCGCATCTCGTGGTGGAGTCTGGCGGCGAGCGAGATCAGGGGAAGCGCAAGGGCGGCGCCGCTTGCCTCGCCGAGGCGGAGGCGGAGGTCGAGGAGCGGTTCGAGACCGAGCTCCGTGAGCACGTGGTGATGCGCCGGCTCGGCCGATCGATGTCCGGCGACGAGGTAGTCGCGCAGCGCCGGTTGGAGCCGGCAGGCGGTGAGCGCGGCCACGCCGACGGCGAATCCGTCGAGCACGACCGGACGCTTGTGGGAGGCGGCCGCGAGGAGCGCGCCGACGAGAGCGGCGAGCTCGAGGCCGCCCACGCGACGGAGGCATTCGAGCGGGTTGCGGGGGTCGGGTGCGTTCGCGGCGAGTGCGGCGGCGACCGTCGCCCGCTTCCGCGCAAGCCCTTGCGCATCGAGCCCGGTTCCGCGGCCGCAGACCACGTCGGGTGGGAGGCCCGTGAGCGCAGCGAGAAGTGCGGCCGCGACGGTCGTGTTGCCGATGCCGATCTCGCCGAGCACGAGAACGTCGCAGCGTGCCACGAGTACGCTCGCGACTTCGTGGCCGGCTTCGACCGCGGCTCGTAGCTGCTTCTCGGTCAGTGCGGGCCCGAGGCTAAAGTCGGCGCTCCCGTCGGCGACGCGGCGGTCCGTGAGCCCGGCGATGCGCGGGCCGGCGAGGCCGACGTCGGCGACGACGAGCTCTGCATCGTGCGCGTCGGCGAGGACGCCGATCGCCGTCTCGCGCCGGGCCGCCGCGGCGGCGACCTGCGCGCCGACCCGGGCGGGATACAGGCTGATCTGGTGCCGGCTGACGCCGTGGTCGGCGGCGAAGACGAGGATGGCGCTGCGCGGGTCGGTCGGCGGCGGCGCGCCGGTGGCGGTCGCCCAGCGTTCGAGCAGCGTCTCGAGCGCGCCGAGGCTGCCCGCCGGCTTGACAAGCTCGTCCGAGGCGTCGCGGATCCGGACCGCGGCGGCCGGGTCGCCCGGTCGCACGGCTGCCGTGAGCCTGCGCGCCCACTCCGGCAACCGGGTCGCTTGCGGACCGTCGCGCGCTGTCGCTAGCTCACCGTGCGCCGCGGGCACCTCATCGCGCCACCGTTCTCGATGTACGAGCTCTTCGAGCGGACGGCGCTGCAGCCAACCCGCGGCCTCGAGGCCCGGCCGCGTCGGACGCTCGTCGGGGTAGCCGAGACAGAGCCAGGCGACGGGCAGCACTCGGTCGGGCAGGCCCAGGAGCGCCTGCAGGTCGCGTTCGCGGTAGAAGGAGACCCAGCCGACGCCGATGCCTTCGGCGCGGGCGGCGAGCCAGAGGTTCTCGATTGCGAGGCACGTGCTGTAGAGGTCGGTGTCGCGGATCGTGTGCCGGCCGAGCACCTCGTCGTGGTCGTGGCCGCGGTCGCAGCAGACGCAGATGCCGACGGGGGCTTCGCGGATGCCTTCGATCTTCAGATCGAGGAACTGAAGCGCGCGCTCGTCGAAGTGGTCCGCCTGGACGAGCCGCTCGCGGTGAGCGAGCGCCTGCATTGCCGTCTTAGCCTGGTCGTCCCGAACGACGACGAAGCGCCAGGGCTGCATCAGCCCGACGGACGGGGCGCGGTGGGCGGCTTCGAGCAGCCGGCCGACGAGCTCGTCGGGGAGCGCGTCGGTGCGGAAGCGGCGGATGTCGCGCCGCTCGGCGATCGCCCGCCAGACGCCGGCGCGCTCGGCTTCGTCGAAGCGCCACCCCGCCGGATCGTCGCGCCGCCGGTGCGCGCGCGAGTCGTCGAAGCCCGGCGGCAGCCGCGGCCGCTCGAAGCGTTCGCCGAGGCTCACGCCTCGACCTCCACTCCGGCGTCGAAGCGAACGGCGGGCAGGAAGCCGCGGCGTCGGGCGGCGACCATCGTCGGCTGCGCGTTGACGAGCCGGACGAGCGGCGTGTCGTCGAGCCAGTCGATGATGCTGAGCGCGCCGTAGCTCTGGTCGAGCCGGAAGACGGCTTCGCCGGGCATGCGCAGGCAGTCGGCGAGCATCGCGCGCAGGACGCCCCCGTGACTGACGATCGCCGCGAGTGAGCCTTGATGACGGGTCCGGATCGCATCCATCGCCTCGACTGCACGCGCGCGCAGCTGCAGGTAGCTCTCCCCGCCTGGGAACCGGACGCGCGTCGGCGTCTGCATCCATGACCGGTAGAGGTCGGGGCGCGCGGCCCGGATCTCGTCGTAGCTTCGCCCTTCGAGCTCGCCGAAGTCGATCTCGCGGAGTGCGTCGTCGACGTGCGGGCCGAGGCGATGCGCGGCGGCAAGCGGCGTCGCGGTCTCCAGCGCGCGCGCCGACGGGCTGGAGTAGACAGCGGCGAGCGGGATCCGCTCGAGCGTTCGCGCGATCAGCTGCGCGCGCCGCTGCCCGCGCGCGGAGAGGCCGACGTCGAGCCTGCCGTAACAGCGGCCGCGCGCCTGCTCGTCGGGCTGCGCGTGGCGGATCAGCAGGAGCCGCGTGATCTCGGTCATCGCGCTCCCAGCATCCCGACCGCCGTCAGGAGAACGGCGATCTCGCTCAGTTCGACGGTCGCACCGAGCGTGTCCCCGGTCACTCCCCTGAACCGGCGCCGGCAGCCGAGACCGACCAGCGCGGTGACCGCTGCGGCAGCGGCGGCGCTGACCGCGCCGTCGCCGGCGCCTGCCACGGCGACCGCGATCCCGGCAGCGAGTACGACTGCGACGGCGGCGCGTCCACGTCCTCCCTGTGTGAGCGACGTGCCGAGCCCCGCGTCGGTCCGCGCGTAGGGCAGAGCCGCGGCGAGCAGCACCGGTGCCGCACGGGAGAGCGCACCTGCCACGACGGCGACGCGCAGCACGTCGCCCTTTGCGGCGAGTGCAGTCAGGGCCCCTGCCTTGAGGAGCAGGTCGAGTACGAGTGCGGCGCCGCCGTACGAGCCGATTGCGTGATCGCGCATGAGCTCGAGTGCTCGCTCACGCGAGCGCGCACTCAGCGCATCTGCGCTGTCGGCGAGCCCGTCGAGATGGAGCGCGCCTGTCAGCAGCGTCCCCGCCGCGAGCGCGAGCACGGCCGCGAGCCACGCGCCGAGCGGGTGCACGAGCAGAAGCGCAACTGCGCCGATCGACGCCCCCACAGCGGTTCCGACGAGCGGGAACGCGCTGCCGGCCCGAGCGAGGTCGTCGCCATCCACGGTCAGCGCGCGGCCGAGCGGTAGCCGGGTCAGGAAGCAGACGGCCGCGGCGGCGGCGCGCAGCTCTCTGCGAGCCCTCGCCGGGGCGCCGTGGGCAGCGACGCCGATCACGTCAGCAACTCGCTCGCCGCAGCGATCGCCGTGAGCTCGAGTGGGCGCCCGGCGACGAGCAGGTAGGCGCGGTCGGCTGCGTCCGCCCAGATGATGTTGACGCGGCCGAGCAGGTCGCGATAGCCGCGGCCGAGTGGGTTGTCGGGGACGAGCCCGAGCCCGACTTCGTTGGTGACGGCAATCGTCAGCCCCGGGCGGCCTGCGGCGATCGCAACAGCCGCTTTCGCCTGCTGTTCGGCGCGCGCGCCGCCGAGCCGTTCGAGCGCGTTCGCCGTCCAGAGCGTCAGGCAGTCGATGACGACGCAGCTCTCCTCGTCAATCGCCTCGAGGGTGCCGTGCAGTCGCAGCGGCTCTTCGATCGTCCGCCAGGACAGAGGCCGCTCGCGCCGGTGCTCCTCGATGCGGGCGGCCATCTCGCCGTCGCCCGCTTCGGCCGTCGCGATGAAGACGACCGGCGCCGGCTGCCCGCGCGCCAGCCGGAGCGCGAGCCCGGACTTGCCGCTGCGTGCGCCGCCGACTAGCAGAACGAGCGGCATTAGAAATCGATCCCGCGGCGAGCGCGAATGCCGCGGTCGTAGGCGTGCCGGATCTTGACCATCTCGGTGACGGTGTCTGCGACCTCGATCAACGCGTTGGGCGCAGCGCGGCCGGTGGCGACGATGTTCACCTGCGGCGGACGGGTGCGGATGGCGTCGACGACCGTCCGGCCGTCGATCCAGCCCCAGTTCATCGGATAGGTGATCTCGTCGAGGACGACCAGCTGGTACTCGCCGCCGGCGATCGCGGCCGCCGCGAGCCGCCAGGCGGCGGCCGCGCGGCCTTCGCTCCGGTCGAGATCGGTCGACTCCCAGGTGAAGCCGTCGCCGCCTTTGAGCCAGTCGACGCCCAGCTCCCGTGCGATCTTCTCCTCGCCGACCTTCCACTTGTCGGACTTGATGAACTGGATCACGCACACGCGCCAGTCGCGCGCGCGTGCGCGCATGACGACGCCGAAGGCGGCCGTCGACTTGCCTTTCCCGTCGCCGGTGTTGACGAGCACGAGCGAGCGCGGGCGGGCTCTGCCTCCGTCGCTCATGCAGCTCCGATCTCGGCGAGCAGTGCGGCGACGTCGACGTTCGCCTCGACCGCGTCGGCGAGCTCGTCGAACGTCTGCTCGAGCGAGCGTGCGGACGCAGCGCCGACGCAGGCGGAGAGGAGCTCGGGCTGCTCGAACAGGCCGTGCAGGTAGATGCCGAGCACCGAGCCGTTCGCAAAGCCGAGGCGCTCGGGGAGCGCCTCGACGACAGGGCCGGTCGACACGGTGCTCCCGTGGCGGATCTGGTAGCCGGTGAAGGGCCGGCCGGTCAGCGCCGCCCAGGGTTCGGGCAGCTGCCGGAACCGGGTCGAGGTGTGCTCGGTCCGCTTGGCCGCGGCGTATGTGGTTCGAAGCGGGAGGAGCCCGAGACCGTCTGCCGCTCCCTCGATGCCGCCGGGGTCCTCGATCCGTTCGCCGAGCATTTGCAAGCCGCCGCAAATCCCGAGCAGGCGGCGTCCACTCCGGGCGCGCTCGAGCACCGCGCGGGCGAGGCCGCTGCGGGCGAGCCAGGCGAGGTCGGCGGCGACGTGCTTCGAGCCGGGCAGGACCAGCAGGTCGGCACCGTCGACACGGTCGCCGGCTTCGACCCAGCGCAGGTCGGCGACCTCCTCGAGCTGCTTGAACTCGTCCAGGTTGGACGCGGTCGGATAGCGGACGACCGCGACCGATGCCCGGCCGGGCCGGCGGTGCGGGGTCGCGGCGCCGTCTTCGTCCGGAAGGCCGTGCTCGAGCCAGGGCAGCACCCCGAGTGTCCGCACACCGGTCAGACGCTCCAGCTGCTCGGGCGCGGGCGGCAGGAGCGCAGGGTCGCCGCGGAACCTGTTCAGCACGAAGCCGGCGATCCGGTTGCGCCCGCGTGCGGGCAGCAGCGCCCAGGTGCCGTACAGATGGGCGAAGGCGCCGCCGCGATCGATGTCCGCGACCACGATCACGCGCGCGTCTGCGGCTTCGGCGGTTCGCATGTTCGCGAGGTCGCTGTCGTGGAGGTTGATCTCGGCCGGGCTGCCGGCGCCTTCGAGCAGCAGCACGTCGTGCTCGGCGCGCAGGCTGCGCAGCGACCGTTCGATCACCGGCAACAACGCTGGCGGCCGCTCGCGCCAGGCGAGCCGGCTGAGCTCCGGGTCCGGCTTGCCGAGGACAACGACCTGGCTGCGGTTGTCACCCTCCGGCTTGACGAGGATCGGGTTCATGCGCACGTCGGGCTCGATCCCGGCCGCAAGTGCCTGCAGGTACTGAGCGGTTCCGATCTCGCCGCCCGCAACGACGCGCGCGTTGTTGGACATGTTCTGCGCCTTGAACGGAGCAACGTCGATCCCACGACGGTGCAGCACTCGTGCGAGCGCGGCGGTGAGCAGGCTCTTGCCGGCCGAGCTCGATGCGCCCTGCACCATCAGCGCGCGCACGGACGCACCTCTCTGCGCGGCAACACGAAGACGTCTCCGTTGCGGTGCACGATCTCGACGTCGGCGTTGTAGTGCGTCGCGATCCGCTCTTCCGACAACACCTCGTGCGCCGGGCCTTGCGCGACGAGCCGGCCGCGATCGAGCAGCAGCAGCCTGTCGGCGTACTGGCCGGCGAGGCCAAGGTCGTGCATGGCCGCGATCACCGTCAACCGGTCGTCGCGGCGGAGCGCGTCGACGAGCTCCAGCGCCTGCTGCTGGCGACCGAGGTCCAGCGCACTGGTGGGCTCGTCGAGCAGCAGGATCGGTGCTTCCTGGGCGAGCGCTCGTGCGAGCACCGCGCGCTGCAGCTCGCCGCCGCTGAGTGAGCCGAGCGTGCGCTCCGCGAACGGACGGAGCGCCAGGCGCGCGATCGCGCGCTCGGCGGCGAGACGATCGGCGCGTGTCTCGGTCGCGAGGTAGCCGATGTGGGGCGTGCGGCCGAGCAGGACGTACTCGGCCACCGTCAGCTCCGGCGGACTCTGCGGGTTCTGCGGCAGCAGCGCGACGCGGCGGGCGATCTGGCGCCGCGAGCTCGAGACGACGGCGCGGCCGTCGAGCAGCACCTGCCCGGCGAAGGAGACGAGGCCCGCGAGCGCGCGCAGCGTCGTCGTCTTGCCGGCGCCGTTGGGCCCGATCAGGGCCACCCACTCCCCCCGGTGGATGGTCGCCGTCACCTCGCGCACGACCTGCGAGCGGCCGAGCGTCACCGTGAGCTCCTGCACCTCGACCGCCACGGCACGGCTCATCCCGGCACCGTCCTCGTCGAGCGCAGAACGAGCGCGAAGAAGGGAGCGCCGAAGAATGCGGTCACGACCCCGATCGGAAGCTCGGCCGGCGCGAGCGCGGTCCGCGCGATCACGTCGGCCAGCACGAGGAAACCTGCTCCGGCGAGCAGCGAGAGGGGCACGACCGCGCGGTAGCTGGTCGAGACGAGCAGCCGGATCGTGTGCGGGACGATGATCCCGACGAATCCGATCAGCCCGCTGACCGACACGGCCGCAGCGGTGCCGACGGTGGCCGCGAGCACGATCAACAAGCGCACGCGCCGGATGTCGATGCCGAGGCTGCCGGCCTCCTCGTCGCCGAGGCTGAGGACGTCGAGGACGCGCTGGTGCAGCAGGAGCACCGCCGTGCTGACGGCGATGTAGGGGAACACGAGCGCGACGTCGTGCCAGTCGGCGCTGCCGAACCCACCCAGGAGCCACGAGTAGACGGACATCAGCGTTTGCGCGTGCTGCTGTTGGACGAACGTCTGCGCCGCGGTCATGAACGCTGCGACCGTGACACCGGCCAGGATCAACGTGCTGCTCGTGCGAGCCGCGCCGACCGAGCGGCCGAGCAGATACGCGCCGCCGACGCCGAGGATCGCGCCCACGAAGGCCGACAGCGGCAGCAGCTCGCCGGCGCGGCTGCCCGGCGGAGCGTACGCGATCGCGATCGTCGCGCCGAGGCCCGCACCCGCCGCGACGCCCAGGAGATACGGATCGGCGAGCGGATTGCGGAACACCCCCTGGTACGCGGAGCCGGCGATCGCGAGCATGCCGCCGACGAGCGCGGCCAGCACGACCCGCGGCGCCCGCACCTGCCACAGGATCGCGTCCTCGAGCGCGCCGAGACGGTGCACACGGACCCAGGGCAGATGCGTCAGCGCCGACCGGGCGATCGCCGCCGGCCCGATCGCGACCGGGCCCGTCCCCAACGCGAGCAGCAGTGAGCCGGTGAGGAAGACGAGCGCGCACACACCCCAGACCGGCGGCACACCGCGCGCGCGAACCGCGGCGTGCGGGATCGCCTTCGCCCACGTGCTGCCGGTTCGTCCTCCGTTCCCGCGTTCGGCGAAGCCGGACAGGCACGCCGGGCAGAGACAGTCATCGGCTAGCGTGCGCAGCTCGGCGAGCGTCTCGCGGCTGAGGACGATCGACTCGCACCAGCAGCCCGGCTCCCCTTGCGCACAGCCGAACTCGTTGCCGCAGCGCAGGCATTGCTTGCGCCGCAAGTCCGGCTCGAGCACGGCGACGTCGCGGCGGAGTGTCATCCCGTGTGTCCTTCGAGCGTTTCGACGGCCCGCGCGACCGCCTGCAGGAAGAGCACGATCCGCGGCCCCCACTCCGAGGCGATCGAGTCGTTCACCGGCACGACCTCGCCTGTCTTCACGGCCGCGATGTCGCTCCATCCGGGCCGCGCAGCAACCGTCGCCCGTGTCTGCCCGCAGCAGACGGTGTCTGCGAGCACGATCAGATCGGGATCGCCGGCGATGATGTACTCCGCGGAGAGCTGCGGATAGGTGCTCGAGCCCTTCGCCTTGTCGGCGATGTTCCGAAGACCGAGCAGCTTGTACATCTGCCCGATGAAGGTGTGCGACGTCGCCGAGTAGTAGTGCTGGTCGAGCTCGTGATAGACGGCGAACGGCGTCGACGGCCGCGGCACTGAGCGCACAATCGCCGCCACGCGGCGCCGGATCTCCGCGCTGACGCGGTCAGCGGCGCGCGCGTGGCCGGTCGCCCGGGCGATCTGCCTGATCTCCGCGTAGACCCCGGTCAGGTTCGCGGCCGGCGGCTCGACCAGCACCGGCACCCCGAGCCGGCCGAGCTGGCGGACGATGTGGTTCGCGTCGCTGTCGATGAGGACCAGGTCGGGCCGGTACTTCGCGATCGCCTCGATGTTCGGCGTGAACCCCGAGAGATGCGTGCGCGGCGCCTGCGGCGGATAGGCCGAGTAGGCGTCGACCGCCACCACCTGCTTGCCGGCACCGACCGCGTACAGGTCCTCGGTCGCCGTGGCAGAAAGCGACACGATCCGCGCCGGTCGCGGGGGCGCCGCCGCCGACGTGCCGCCGGCCGCGACGAGGGTCAGTCCGGCGATCGCGATGATCGGCCACAGGCGGCGAAGCCGGGCCGTGCAACTTCTGGTCATACAAAAACCTCCGCGTTAGCGGAGGTAGGAGGCTCGCTGGCGTAGAGGCCATGCGGACCGCCCTATCCTCCGAGGGCTTGTTCGCTACGGCGTAGGGCAGGCGACCTGGCTCGTCCCCCGAAGGGGCATCACAGTTGCGGGACAGCACCGGAATCACACCGGCTTCGCTGCGACCACGCCGGCCGGGGAATATGTGCCCGACCCGGGCACCCTACTACGCGCGCCGGTCAGCCGGCGTGTGCGACGCCGAGCGGCAGCTCGGCGTACGGAAGCCCGGGATCCTCGGCAGCCTCCGGGTGGATCAGGTGCGCGAGCTGGCGCACGCCGTCTGCGATTCGCGGCGCCGGACGCGAGAAGTACGCATCGCCGTCCACGACCACCGTGCGCACCGGAAGTCGCAGCTCACTCGACCGCTCGAGCGCCTGCTCGAGGCTGAATCCGCAGGCCGCCATCACGATCAGCTCCGGCTCCTCGGCGAGCACCGCCTCCCAGGTCGTCGCGAACGAATACTCGCCCGGCTTGCCGAGCACGTTCGTCCCGCCGGCCGCCTCCACCATCTCCGGCAGCCAGTGCCCGGAGCCGTAGGGCGGATCGATCCACTCGGCCATGAACACACGCGGCCGTTCGAGGCCGGCCACCGCGGCGCGAACGCCCTCGACCGTCGCGCGCATCTTCTTCGCCACGTCGACCCCGCGCTCGCGTACGTGCAGGCGCGCGGCCAGGGTGATCACGCTCTCGACGACGTCGTCGAAGCTGCGCGGGTTCATCGAGAACACGTCGGTGCCGAGCGGGCAGGCGGTCGCGAGATCACCGCTCGAGACCGCACACACCTCACAGAGGTCCTGTGTGATCACGAGGTCCGGCCGCAGCTCGTCCATCAGCTGCGCGTCGACCGCGTAGAGCGTATGGCTCTCCGACGCGGACTGGTTCACGAGCGCGTCGACCTCGGCGCTCGTCAGCTCCGACACATCGATCCGCGTGCGCGCCACCAGCGGCTTGCTCAGCACCTCCGGCGGCCAGTTCGAATCCTCCGAGATCCCGACGAGCGAGTCGAGCAGACCGAGCTCCGCGATCATGTCCGTCGCACTCGGGAGCAGAGACACGATCCGCATCGCGCCGACTGTACACCCGAGACTGGACCCCGCCGATAGCGTGGACAGTCACGTGCCTGCTCAGAAACGAGCCTCGCCGCTGAGCGCGATCGTCGTCGCCGGCACGCACAGCGGCGTCGGCAAGACGAGCATCGCGCTGGGTCTGATCGGAGCGCTCCGGCGCCGCAGTCTCACCGTGCAGCCGTTCAAGGTCGGCCCGGACTTCATCGACCCGCTCCACCACGGACACGCGAGCGGCCGCCCGTCGCGCAACCTCGACGGCTGGATGCTCGACCGGGAGACCAACCTGCGGCGCTTCGCCGCGGCAACCGCCGATGCCGACGTGGCCGTGATCGAAGGCGTGATGGGGCTCTTCGACGGCAGCGAAGGCAAGAGTGACCGCGGCAGCACCGCCGAGATGGCCAAGCAGCTGCGGCTGCCGGTCATCCTCGTGATCGACGCCGGCGCGATCGCCCGCAGCGCAGCCGCGCTCGTCCACGGCTATGCGACCTTCGATCCGGACCTGCACGTCGCCGGCGTGATTCTGAACAACGTCGGGGGCGAGGCCCACGCGGGGTTGATCCGCGACGCAGTCGCCGGCGCGGTGCCGATACTCGGGGCGCTTCCGCATGCCGCCGAGCTGGTGATGCCCGAACGCCATCTCGGTCTCCACCTCCCGCACGAGGCGCGCGAAGACTACGTCGATCGACTCGCGAACCTGATCGAGGAGCACATCGATCTCGACCGGCTGCTCGCGGAAAGCCTGATCGACAGGCCGGCGCGACCGGCGGCGGCGGCCGAGCCGACCCCGACCGTCCGCATCGGCGTCGCCCGCGACGAAGCGTTCTGCTTCTACTACGCCGACAACCTCGAGCTGCTCGAGCACGCAGGCGCGGAGCTCGTCGAGTTCTCACCGATCGACGACCCGCTCCCGCGCGACCTCGACGGCATCTACATCGGCGGTGGCTATCCCGAGTTGCATGCGGCGGAGCTCGCCGGCAACAGCGCGGCGACGGACGCGATCCGTGAGTTCGCCGCTACCGGTGGTCCGATCTACGCCGAATGCGGCGGCCTCATGTACCTCGCGGAGAACCTCGAGCTCGAAGCGGCGACGTACCCGCTCTGCGGCGTTCTCCCGTTCAGCACGAAGATGCCCGCGCCGCTCGAGATCGCCTATGTGGAGATCACGACGATCGGCGGGCTCTTCGGGGCCGGCCACACCGCGCGCGGCCATCTGTTCCACCGCTCCGAGATCAGCGGCGGGCGCGCAGCCGCTCACTGTTACCGCCTCGAGACGAGCCGCGGCGATCGGAGCGAGGAGGGCTACGAGCTCGGCAACGTCCTCGCCAGCTACGCCCACCTCCATCTCGCGAGCAACCCGGCACTCGCTGCGGCGTTCGTCGATCGGTGTGAGCGCTTTCGCGGGGGAGTAGGCGGCCAAATGTCGTGATACGGTGCGGGTCGATCCCGAGCGAGTACCGGTTGCGCGCGATGCGCTTCCCCTGCCCGTTCTTGGCTTTGGCAGGAGGAGGTGTTTGTTATGGCAACTGGAACCGTCAAGTGGTTCAACGACGCGAAGGGCTACGGGTTCATCACTCCGGCGGACGGCGGCAAGGACGTGTTCGTCCACCACTCGTCGATCTCCGGCGAGGGCTTCAAGTCGCTCGCCGAGGGCGCGCGCGTGCAGTTCGAGACAGTCGAGGGGGCGAAGGGCCCCGAGGCAAAGGCCGTCGTCACCGTCTAGTCCGTCCGTCGAAAGGAGCTTCGATGAGGGGCACGTTGATCTGGTTCAACCCCGCGAAGCGGCACGGCTTCATCCGCACGGACGAAGGTGAGCGGCTCCTGGTCGAGGAGACCGGCTTCGAGCCCGGTCATCTGCTCGGCGATCGCAGCCGCGGGACGAAGCTGACCTTCGATCGCGTCGAGCCGAGCGTCGACGAGCCGCGCGCGATTCACGTGACCGTCGTGCCGCTCGACCCCGCTCGCCGCGCCCGCACGAGGAGGCATTAGTGGGGAAGCGCAGCCCGCAGACAATGCTGAAGCGTGCCCGCGAGCAGGCGTTGCGCGAGAAGCGCGAGCTGAGGCAGGCAAAGAGGGAGGCTCGGGCCGCAGAGCGGCGGCGGGCAGCAGCGGCCGGCGAGCAGCCGGCCGAGGCCCTGGACCGCTGAGCGGCGGCCGCGCTCGGACAACGCCGTCGAGCCGAGAGTGCGCTCAACGCCGAAGGTGTTCTGCGCGTCGTTCGGCCTCGGCGGCGATCTCGTGCAGGGACGCCTCCACCGCCCGTGTCCAGGCTCGCGCAACCCTGTCGCCCCACCATTCGCCGATCGCCCCGAGGTCGGTGCCGAGCTCGCCCTGCCAGCGCAGCTCGGACCCGGCGTCGCTCGCGGAGAGCAGGAACGCCTCGGCCAGATGCGGTACCGGCCCGCGGACGAGCCGGAAGTCGATGCGGTCGGGCCGCTGGAAGCGGACCGTCTCGAGCGTCGTCGTCGTCCCGCACTTCACCGGCGTGAAATGGGCCGCGAGCACCATGTCGCTGCCCCGCTCCCACACCTCGAGCTTGTCGGCCAGGGCGCGTGGCGTTCGGCCGAGGTAGGGCGCTGCGATCACGTCGAAGACGACGTCCTGCGGCGCACGAATCGTGTGGACGAGCGGGCCGAGGGGCCGCGTGCGACGGCCCACGCCGATGTCGAGGGTCAACGCGCCGCCGGCGAGCAGCCTGTATGCGCGCCGGACACCGAGCGCGAGCGCAAGGCCCACGGGCACGCGCGCAGCACGGACGCTCACGTGCGCGCGACGACGTGCGTCGGGCGGCCCGGTTCGGTGACCCAGAGTCGGCGCCAGTCGTGCGTGTCCGGCAGGTTGAAGCGAACACGGCAGCCGCCGCTGCGATCGACCATGAAGTGGCCGACCTGCAGCGACGAGCGCTCGTCGCCTGCCCAGAGCACGAACACGTCACCGTGGCGAACCGGGAGACTGCGCGCCGTCAACGACAGCGAGATATTGCGCGCATCCGAGCCCGCGAGTTTTGCCTCGCCGACGAGCCGTCCCGACGCCGTCCGCAACATGAACCGATGCGTACGCGCCTGCGGGGGCAGGAAGAGCACGAGCAGCACGGCCGCAGCTGCTGCGACGGCGGTTGCTCCGAGCAGAGCTCGCACGAGCGACCGCTTCCGCGTCGACCGACCCGCGGACGCGCGCTCGTGCAGCATGCGATCGACGCGCCCGAGCAGAAAGAGCTGGCGCTGGCAATCCGCACACGCGCGCACGTGGGCGAGCAGGCCGGCGTCGTCGCGGTCCTCGAGCAGGTCCGGCAGCCGCCTCCACGCCTCGTCGTGTGTCATGCCGGCTCCTCGGCCAGCAGACCGGCCAGGCGGTTGAGACCGCGCCGCTTCCAGCTCTTGACCGAGCCGAGTGGAACGCGCAGCCGCTTGGCGATTTCGCCTTCGCTGAGATCGTCGTAGTACGCGAGCTCGATCACCGTCCGCTCCCGCTCGGGCAGCCGCGCGAGCGCGGCATCGAGCCAGAACCCGTCGACGTCGACCGCCTCGACGAGGCCGGCGTCCTCGTCACGCTCGACCGGCAACGGCGTCCGCTGCGACGACTGGACGTTCAGAGCCGTCCGCCGCGCGACGGTCAGCAGCCAGGCGGCCGGGCTCCCACGGGCCGGGTCGAAGAGCGCCGCCTTGCGCCAGATGCGCGCGAACACCTCCTGTTCGCAGTCCTCGCGATC
The DNA here is from genome assembly GCA_013362295.1 of Thermoleophilia bacterium. Taxonomy (GTDB): domain Bacteria; phylum Actinomycetota; class Thermoleophilia; order Gaiellales; family Gaiellaceae; genus PALSA-600. The sequence goes on along the minus strand of JABFWJ010000482.1, from coordinate 829 downwards.
GGAGCCGGCGACGGTGCGGCAGACACGCGCGACTGCGCCCGCGTATCGGCCTCGCAGCTCTTCGAACGCCTCCTCGCTCCCGGCCGCGATCGCGCGCAGCAGCGCCGCATCAGTGGCGGCCGCCGGCGGCGCCGACGGGATCCCGAGTGAGCGGTGAGCTGTCATTCGCGCGGGCGAAGCGTGCGGCTACATATGCATCTTGCCCTTCGCCATGTTCGGCCGCCCGTCGGGCTTGATGATCAGCCAGAGCCCGCCGTTCATGGTCGCGTGCTGGCACATGATCTTGCCGGGCCGGTCGACCTCGTAGTAGTACAGCGGATGACGGTTGTAGGTCACCTGCAGGCTCCCGTCCTTCCGTTTCGTCGTCCCCAGCAGCTTCGCCTGGACGCCGGGACCTCCCAGCGGCGGCGCCGTGGTCAGCAGCGGCGGCCAGGCCTTTGCGCACACGCCGTAGCAATGGCTGGTCGAGCCACGATCCGCACCGAAGACATAGACGACCTTGCCGCTCGGTCCGAACAACGCCTTCCCGAACTCGGTCGAGCGCACGCTCAGGCGCGCAGCCGCACCGGGTGCCGCCTGCGCCGAGACGATCAGCGCACCAAGCGCGACACCGGCGACCGCCGTCGCACCGAGAGCGAGCCACACGATCTGAAACCGCCTGCTCATCGAGCCTCCTTCCGCGTCGGATATCCCCCTCTCGAGATACAGGTGCACGGGCGGCTTCGGATGCAAAAAGCGTCGCCTGCGGGTGTAGCCTGACGCGCGCTGGTTCAAGCGGTTTCCGCCGAAGGGAGCGCCGTGCCGACCGATCACGAATTCTCCGACACAC
>JABFWJ010000300.1 GCA_013362295.1 Thermoleophilia bacterium | reverse complement strand
GACCAGTGCTTGCGCGAGCGCCGAGCCGTCCTCGGGATCTGTCCCCGCGGCGACCTCGTCGAGCAGCACGAGGGATCGTTCCGTCGCCGACCCGAGGACTGCGACGAGCGTGCTCAGGTGGCCCGAGAACGTCGAGAGGCTCATCTCGATCGACTGCCGGTCGCCGATGTCGGCGAGCACGCTGTCGAAGATCGGGAGCGACGCGGCCTGCGCCGGCGGGCGGAGCCCGCACTGATGGAGCAGCGCGGCGAGGCCGAGCGTCTTGAGCGCAACGGTCTTGCCGCCGGTGTTGGGACCGCTGATCACGAGCGCGCGCAGCTGCCCGAGATCGAGGTCGATCGGCACGGCCGTCGCGCGGTCGAGCAGTGGGTGGCGCGCCGCGAGCAGACGCACGTTGTCGGACACCGTCACGGGCGCGCCGCCCCACCCACGCGACACCGCCGCAGAGGAGAGCACGACGTCGACGTCCGCAGTCGTCTCGACCAGCGCGACGAGCGCATCTGCGTGCAGCGCGACCGACGCTGACAGCTCGCGCAGGATCCGCTCGACCTCCTCGCGCGCGTCCGCCGCGGCCTCCGCCAGCCTGTTGTTCAGCTCGACGACAGCGAACGGCTCGACGAAGAGCGTCTGGCCCGTGCTCGACGCATCGTGCACGATTCCGGGCACCTTCGACCGCGCCGCCGCGCGCACTGCGAGCACGGGCCGACCGCCGCGCTCGGCGAGGAATGTCTCCTGCAGCGCCTGCTGCACCTCGGACGAGCGGGCGACGCGCGCGAGCTCCTCGCGCACGCGTGCGCCGCCGCTCCGCAGCTCGCGCCTGAGCCGGCGCAGCAGTGGCGAAGCTGTGTCGCGGACGTCGGAGCCGTCCTCCTCGATGCAGCGCTCGATCTCGCCGGCGACCGCGGCGAGTCCCGGGTCGAGGGCCGCCAGGCGCTCGTCGAGGAGCGGGGCGAGCGCACGTTGCTCGGCGACGATCCGGCGTGCTTCGAGAGCGACGCGGATCGCTGCGCCGACCGCATGGAGCTCGGCGGCGCCGAGCGTCCCCTCGCGGGCGGCGCGGGCGACCGCGGATCGGATGTCCGCGATCCCGGCGAGCGGCGGATCGACACCGGCGTCGAAGAGCGCAATCCCTTCGGCGGTCAACGCCTGACGTGCAGCGACGGCGTCGACGTCCGCAACCGGCTCGAGTGCGCGGGCGCGCTCGGTGCCGAGCTCGGTCGACGCCGCCGTCGCAAGCCGGGCGGTTATCGCGGGTAGCTCGAGCGCGATGAGCGCATCCGGGTCCATGCGCGCGTTTTACCGAACCTGATTCGGCGAAGCCGAACCAGATTCGAGCCGTAAAGGCTCCAATCTGGTTCGCTTCGCGAATCAGGTTGGGAAAATCAGCCCTGGCTGACGATCGGGCAGTCGACGATGAAGCCGGAGGGGCCGAACGCGGCGCCGCCCGGGCCGGTGACGGTGCCGTTCTCGGCGAGCTGCTCCACCGCCGCGAACTCGGTCTGGCGCGTGTTCGCACCCGACGCGACGGCCTGTGCGCTCCACTGTGCGAGGTGCACGTCCCACAGTGGGCTGTACCGCCCCTGAGTCGGCCGCCAGGCGAGCACGTTCAGCGGGTCGAGCCCGTCGGCGACCGCCGAGTTGAGGCCCTGCCGCTGCGGATTGGCCGCGCCCGTCTGACCGTTCACGAACGCGGCAAGGCTTGCCCGCGCGGAGTCGGTGCCGTCGCCGCCGGCGAACGGCGCCGCGTCGAGCGCCGGCGCGAGTGTCGCGTCCTCCAACGCGGCGGCGAGCGGGTTCGACGAGTCCGTCGAGATGTACTTGACGGGGTTCGTGCGCGCGAAGCCGTTCGTCTCGCGATAGGTGACCCGCCGGTTCGCGACGTCGAGTGAGACGACCTTGTCGGCTGCCTCGGTCGCGAGGTCGATCGAGCCGTCGCCGTTCGCGTCGAACGCGATCTGCGGGGCATTCTCGATCGTCCCGCCGGGAAGCTCGATCAGGGGGCTGTACGCGACGCCGCCCACGATCTGCCCGACGGCGCCTGCCTGGAACACCGACGGCGGGAAGCCGTTCGGCGCCTGCACGACGCGCTGCGGCGAGAAGTCGACGCTCGCGGGAAAGTCGACGACGCCGTTCACGACGTTGACGTGCTGCACGGCGGTCGTCCCCCGCGCGTTCGCGAGCTTCTGCGATGTGTTGACGCCTTTGGCCGACGCGTCGTTGCCGTCGGAGGAGTCGAGCACGATGTACCAGACCGTCTTCCCCTGGCTGGTTCCGCGGTAGAGCGGGAACGTCACGGTGTCGCCGGGGTGCTCGACCGCACTGCGAATGAAAAGCGTCCGCCCGCCGTCCGCGCTGCCGTCGGCGAGCGCCGCCATCGGGATCGCGAGCGCGGCGATGATCGCCACGAACGTCCAGGTCCTCCAGTTCCTCATCTTCGCTCCCTCTGAGTCGAATGCATCTGTCAGAGGGTGGTCGTGGAGAGCAACCAGACGTTACGCCCGCAGTGTTACGCGCGTGTTTACTCGGGACGGTCGTCGCCGGGGCGCAGTCGATACACGATGCGGCCGCGGTCGAGGTCGTATGCGGACAGCTCGATCCGTACCCGGTCGCCGGGATTCATGCGGATCCGGAACCGGCGCATCTTGCCGGCCGTGTAGCCGAGAGTCTCGTGACCGTTGTCGAGCTGGATCCGGAACATGCCGTTCCGCAATGCCTCGACGATCTCGCCGGTCATCTCGACCTTGTCTTCCTTCTGTGCGATGAGTGCCTCCTTTCTTCTGCTTCGAGTGTTGTGGACGGCGGGCCGCCGCGCGGCCCGCCGTCAGTCGCTACGCGAGAAGGTTGACGTTCGCGGCCTGGGGGCCCTTTTCACCCTGCTGAGCCTCGTACTCCACCTTTGCGCCCTCGGCGAGCGACCTGTAGCCGCTGCCCTGGATCGCGCTGAAGTGCACGAACAGGTCCTTGCCACCCTCATCCGGGGTGATGAACCCATAACCCTTGTCCGCGTTGAACCACTTGACAGTTCCGGTTGCCATTGTTGACTTTCACCTCCTTGCCGAACTCCTGAACGGGCAAGAAAGGGCCGACCGGCACCATCCACTACTCGCTCAAATTGCAGGCCGTATTGTTGCGTCGTTCCTCACGAACGTGGAAGGACGTAGAAGGCGATCGCGGCGTACTGACAACCGGCAGCAACGAGCGTGAGCAGATGGAAAACCTCGTGGTAGCCGAGCACGTGCGGCAGGGGATCGGGCCTGCGGCGGGCGTAGACGACGGCGCCGAGGGAGTAGGCGACACCGCCGCCGACGAGCAGCGAGAGGCCGACCACCGGAAGCTTCAGGAGTTGACTGACGGCGACCACCGCGACCCATCCGAGCGCGAGGCCGATCGCCGCGGACACCTTCTTCGGGGTCTTCGGCCAGCACAGCTTCATCAGGATCGCGAGCCCGGAGCCGGTCCACACGATCGAGAGCACGACGACCGCCCAGGCGTGGGAGAGCACGAGGAGCCCGAGCGGCGTGTAGGTGCCGGCGATCAGCAGGTAGATCCCGGCATGGTCGAGCCGCGCGAGCCACGAGCGCGCGCGGGGCTGCCACGTCGGGCGGTGATAGAGCGCGCTGAACCCGAAGCAGGCGGCGACGCAGGACGCGAAGACGACCGCCGCGACGCGCGCACGTCCTCCTTCGGTCGTCGCCACCAGCGCGATCCCCAGCCCGACCGTCACGTAGAACGCGGCCTCGTGGAAGACACCGCGCAGCCTCGGCTTCACACGAGGCGGGACGTCCATGGCGCGCAGATTACAACGCCGGCTGCGGCAGCCTGACACCCGTCGCCGGATCGAACAGGTGCGCCTCGCCGGGTCGCGGCCGGAGCGAGATCCGTGCGCCGCGCTCGGGAGCGAGCCTCGTGTCGACGCGCGCGACGAGCTTCCCGACCTCTGCTGCGGCGAAGACGTACGAGTCGGCTCCGATCTCCTCGACGACCTCGACCTCCGCCGGGATTCCGTCGCCCGCGAGCTCGAGCGACTCGGGCCGCAGGCCGACGACGATCTCGCCCTGAGCACCGGCCGGGGTCTCGAACGAGACGCCGCCGAGCTGGACGGAGCCGTTCGTCGCACGCACGTGACAGAGGTTCATCGCCGGCGACCCGATGAACCCGGCGACGAACACGTTCGCGGGGTGCGCGTACAGCTCGCGGGGCGTGTCGCACTGCTGTAACCGCCCGTCGGCGAGCACCGCGACGCGGTGGCCGAGCGTCATCGCCTCCGACTGGTCGTGCGTGACGTAGACGGTCGTCGTCCCGAGCCGGGACTGCAGCGCCGCGATCTCGGCGCGCATCTGGACGCGCAGTTTCGCGTCGAGGTTCGACAGCGGCTCGTCCATCAGGAACACGCTCGGCTGGCGGATGATCGCGCGGCCCATCGCGACGCGCTGTCTCTGCCCGCCGGAGAGCTGTCCCGGCTTGCGCTCGAGGTACTGCTCGAGCCCGAGCAGCTCCGCGACCTCCTGCGTGCGCCGTTCGCGTTCTTCCTTCGGCACGCGGGCGATGCGGAGCGGAAAGGCGATGTTCGCCGCGACGGTCAGGTACGGGTAGAGCGCGTAGTTCTGGAAGACCATCGCGACGTCGCGGCGCTTCGGCGGGAGGTCGGTGACGTCACGGTCGCCGATCGAGATCGAGCCGGCGTCGACGTCCTCGAGCCCGGCGAGCATCCGCAGCGCGGTCGTCTTGCCGGAGCCCGACGGTCCGACAAGGACGAGGAACTCGCCGTCGGCGATCTCGAGGCCGAGCGCGTCGACGGCCGGCACGTCCGTGCCCGGATAGATCCTCGTCGCCTGGTCGTAGCGGACGCTTGCCATCACGCCACCCGCTCGAGTCGCTCGACCGCCGCGCCGAGCTCTGCGCGCACGCGCGCCTGCGCCTCGGGGCCGGCGCCAACCGCGTCGAGGCCGAGCAGCGCAGCGCCGACGATCGGCGGCGCGGTCGTGCGCCGAAGGACGATCGCCGGCCCGACGCGCCGCAGACCCGACTCGATGCGCCCCAGCAGCTCGGAATCGGCGCCGCGCATCAAACCGCCGCCGACGACCACCTCGACGTGCTCGCTCTGCAGCCCGAGCCTCGTCACGGTCGCCCGCGCGAGCGCGACGATCTCGTCGACGAGCCTGTCGCGGATCGACGCCGCGACCCCGTCGCCGGCGGCCGCGCGCAGCACGACGGGCGCGAGCTCGAGGACGCGGCGCTGCGGGATCCGGCCGAGGTGGATCGCATGTGCTACCGCGAGCGGCGTCTCCTCGCCGAAGTACGCGGGCACTAATTTTTCCAGCCTCGAGACGGGTCCTCTTCCGTCCACGCTGCGCGCTGCGGCCGACAACCCGGCCATGCCGACGTCGAAGCCGCCGCCCCAGTCGCCGGTGATCGGCCCGAGCGCCGGAAAGCGGACGTGGCGGCCGTCGGGAGCCACGCCGACGCAGTTGATGCCAGCGCCGCACGTGATCGCAACGCCCCAACCGCGCTCGGTCCCGGCCCGCAGCACGGCGAACGTGTCATTGCCGACGCGCGTGGTCGCGGCCCAGCCGCGCCGGTCGAGCGCGGCGTGCAGCTCCGCTTCCTCCTCCGGAAAGTCGACCCCGGCGAGGAGGACCTGCGCGATGTCGGCGCGCCGGCCGTCGAGCCCCGCCTGCTCGACGAGCCGTTGCAGGACGTCGAGGCAGCCATCGAGCCCGAGATGATGCGGCGAGCTGAGCGGCCCGCGCGCGTGCGCGACGACGGTGCCGTCGTGCGCGACGAGCGCGACATCGGTCTTCGAGTTCCCGCCGTCGACCGCCAGGATCATGCGAGCACCTCGGCCACCATCTGCCCGAGCAGCTGCTCCGCCGGCGCCCACTGCCCGATCAACGGGTGCGCGAGCAGCGCCTTCCTGACGTCGACCGGATCGCGGCTCAGCGCCGCGCTCAGTGCGAGGCGCTCGTACGCCGCGACATGCTGCGTCAGCCCGAGCAGCTCCGGCGCGAGCGGCGGCTGTTCGAGCGGTGTCGCGCCGGCGCGCGTCACGCGCGCGGGCACCTCGACGACGTCGTCGTCGGCGATGCCGGACAGCGTGCCGTCGTTCCGGACGTCGACCTCGTGCACCGCGCCGTCCCCGGTCGCGAGCGACGCGACGAGACCGAGCGCCGCCTCGCTGTAGAACGCGCCTCCGCGCTGCTCGAGCAGCACGGGCTTCTCGACGAGCTTCGGATCGCGGTACAGCTGCAGCAGCTCGCGCTCGATCTCGGCGACGGTCTGCGCCCGCGGGACGCCGTCGAGCTGCTCCTGCAGCACCTCGTCGTGCGCGTAGAAGTAGCGCAGGTAAGAGGACGGCACGACGCCGAGCTCGTCGAGCAGCCGGCGGGGAAGATCGAGATCGGCTGCGAGCTCGTCGCCCTGCTCGGCCAGGATGTCCGGCAGGACGTCGCGGCCGTCGAGGAGGACGCGCCGCACCCACGTCAGGTGGTTCAGGCCGACCTGGTCGACGACCACGCGCGCCGCCTGAACGCCGTAGGCGGCGGCGAAGCGCCGTTGGAAGCCGATCGCAACGTTGCAGAGGCCGATCGCGCGGTGGCCCGCGTCGAGGAGCGCGCGCGTGACGATCCCGACCGGGTTCGTGAAGTCGACGATCCACGCGTCCGACGTCGCGCGCACCCGCTCGGCGATCTCCAGCACGACGGGCACGGTGCGCAGTGCCTTCGCGAGCCCGCCCGCGCCCGTCGTCTCCTGCCCGATGCAGCCGCAGGCGAGCGGAAAGGTCTCGTCCGCAACCCGGGCTCCCTGGCCACCGACGCGGATCTGGATCAGCACGAAGTCTGCGCCGTCGACAGCACGGTCGAGCTCGCCGGTGATCTCGAACGCCCCGGCATAGCCCTGCCGGTCGAGCATGCGGCGCGCAAGACCGCCGACGACCTCACGCCGCTCCGCATCGATGTCGTGCAGCACGAAGTCCGAGACGTCGAGCCGCGACAGACCGGACACGAGCTCCGGCGTGTACGTCGAGCCGCCGCCGACGACGGCGACCTTCATCCTTTGACCCCTGTGAGCGTGATCCCCTCGACGAACGCGCGTTGCGCGACGAAGAAGAGGATGATCACCGGTGCCATCACGAGCACCGTCGCCGCCATCGTCAGGTTCCACTGCACCTGGTGCTGCGAGCGGAACTGCGCGAGCCCGAGCGACAGCACCCAGTTGTGCGAGTTCTCGCCGACGTAGAGCAGCGGCAGGAAGAAGTCGTTGAACGTGTAGAGGAACGAGAAGAGCGCGACCGCCGCGATCGCCGGCTTCGCGAGTCGCGTCACGACGGTGAAGAGGATCCGCAGCTCGCCGCAGCCGTCCACGCGCGCGGCGTCGAGATACTCCTCGGGGATCGTCAGGAAGAACTGACGCAGCAGGAAGATCGAGAACGCGTCGCCGAGCCAGTTCGGGACGATCAGCGGCCAGAGCGTCCCGACGAGATGCAGCTTCGCCCACATCACATACAGCGGGACAACCGTCACCTGCGGCGGCAGCATGAGCGCGATCAGCACGACCATGAACGCGACGTCACGTCCGCGCCAGCGGAGCCGCGCGAGCGCGTACGCGACCGGCACCGACGAGAGGACGACGCCGATCGTCGCGAGGCAGGAGTACATCATCGTGTTGAACGTCCAACGGGCGAGCGGTGCCTTCGAGAAGACGTCCGCGAAGTTCTGCAGGCGGAACGGGTGCGGCCACAGGTCTGCGGAAAGCGCCTGGTTCGTCGTCATCAGGCTCGTCAAGAGGATGAAGAGGAATGGCGCGATGAACGCGAGCGCGATCGCAATCAGGATGCTGTGGTTTGCGACTGCGATCAGGAAGCGCTTGCGGCGCACGGGTGCCGGCGCGCGCCGGCGGACGAGCGGCGCGGTCGCCGCCGCGGTCGTCATCGCGGCGCCACCTGGTGGACCCACTTGCGGGAGTTGAGGACGATCACGAGCGTGACCGCGAACGAGACGACGAGTAGCAACATCGCCATCGCCGACGCGTAGCCCATCTGGAAGTCGGTGAAGCCGTGCTGGTACAGCAGCACCGGATAGAAGAGCGTCGAGTGGTTGGGGTAGCCAAGGCCCGAGAACGTGTCGCCCGCCTGCGACGCCTGGCCGGACGCGATGCTCGCGGCGACGAACGCCTGCGTGAAGTACTGCAGCCCCTGGATGACCGCGAGCACGACCGCGAAGAGGATGACGGGGCTGACCGACGGGACCGTCACCCAACGGAGACGCTGAAGCGCGCCGGCGCCGTCGAGCTCGGCCGACTCGTAGAGGTGCTGCGGAACGTCGAGCACCGCCGCCAGGAAGATCACCATCGTGTTGCCGATCCCCCAGAGCGAGAGCAAGATCAGCGACGGCTTCGCCCACTGTGGCGAGTTGAACCAGAGTGGACCGTTGATACCGACGTGCGAGAGCGCGGTGTTCACCGGGCCCGTCGCGGGGTTGAGGATGTAGACGAACCCGAGGGTCGCCGCGACGGGCGGCGCGAGCGCAGGCAGGTAGAACACCGTGCGGAAGAAGCCGGCGCCGCTCCTCGCCCGGGCGACGAGCAATGCGATCCCGAACGCGAAGAGCACCTGGCACGGGACGGCGATCAGGACCATCCAGATCACCGTGTTCCGGATCGCCTCCCAGACGAGCGGGTCGACGTGGAAGAGGTAGTGGTAGTTCGCCAGCCCGACCCACCGCGGCGCCGCGAGCAGGTCGTAGTGGTTGAACGACAGGTATGCGCTCATCACGAGCGGGTACGCGAAGAAGACCGAGAACCCGACGATCCACGGGCTCATCAGGAGCAGCACGAGCCGCCGGCGCCGCCAGTCGGCCCGCCGCCGTGCACGCGTGCGCAGCGGCACGGCCGGAGCCGAAGCTCCGACCGTGTCCGCGACCGCGCCGCTGTGCACAGCCGCTCCGCCGAGGCTACGCCTGGGGTCATGACGGCTCCGCCGCGGC
>JABFWJ010000071.1 GCA_013362295.1 Thermoleophilia bacterium | reverse complement strand
TAGGGATCGGCGAGACCTCCGTCCTGATCGCCGTCTCCGCCCCGCACCGGCAGGACGCGCTCGCCGCCTGCAGGGACGCGATCGACCAGCTGAAGGAGCGCGTCCCCCTCTGGAAGAAGGAGGTCTACGAGGGCGGCGAGGAGTGGATCGGTCGCGGGAGCTGACCGGGGGCTGGCAAAGGCCACCCGCCGGGCTACATTGAGCCGATGGAACCGTACGGGTACCGCGACTACGAGCCGATCCAGCCGCGCGGCGCCGACTGGCGCGGACGTCTGCGCAAGCTCTTCGGGCCGATCCTCGCGGCGCTCGTCGCACTCGCGAAGTTCTCCTTCATCATCCTCAAGTTCGCGAGCATCTTCATCGCGGTCGCGGCGTACGCGCTCATCTGGGGCTGGAAGTTCGCGATCGGGATCGTCGCGCTGCTCCTCCTTCACGAGATGGGGCACTACCTCGAGGCGAAGCGCGAGGGGCTGCACCCGAAGCTGCCGGTCTTCATCCCGTTCCTCGGCGCGTACGTCCAGTACACGCGCGGCAACCCGTGGCAGACGGCGCGCGTCGCGATCGCCGGGCCGATCTTCGGCGGGCTCGCGAGCCTCGCCTGCTACCTGGTCGGGCTGCATCAGCACTCGGATCTGCTGCAGGCACTCGCGTACTTCGGCTTCCTGCTGAACCTGATCAACCTGCTGCCGTTCGGGATCCTCGACGGCGGGGCCGTCTGGCGGTCGGCGCGCTGGCTGCGGCTCGGCGGCGGCGGTGCCAAGGCGACGCTCGTGTACGCGCTCTACTTCGGTACCGCGATCGCGCTGGCGCTCGGCACCTGGGCGGCGCACGTTCCGCAGCACCGCCTTTGATGGCGAGCGATCGCCAGATCCTCGATACCGGCGAGTCCGCGATCGACCTCTCGGTCGCGAAGATCGCGGACGAGTTCCGGGCCGGGTTCGAGAAGGTCGCGCTGATCGACCGGCCGGCGGCGGCGCTCTTCGGGTCGGCGCGTGTGCACGAGGACTCGAAGCCCTACCGCGACGCGCGTGCCGTCGCGCGCCGGTTCGGCGAGGCGGACTGGGCGGTCGTCACGGGCGGCGGCCCGGGCGTGATGGAAGCGGCGAACCGCGGGTGCAAGGAGGGCGGCGGCCTCTCCGTCGGCTTCAACATCAAGCTGCCGCACGAGCAGCACGAGAACCCGTACCTCGACATCTGGCACGAGTTCGACCACTTCTACGCGCGGAAGGTGTGCTTCGTGCGGCCGTCGGAGGGGTTCGTCATCTTTCCCGGCGGGTTCGGCACCCTCGACGAGCTCTTCGAGGCGCTGACGCTGATCCAGACGGGAAAGATCCTCCACTTCCCGGTCGTGCTCTTCGACACGGCGTACTGGCTGGAGATGATCGACTGGATCCGCAGCCGGCCGCTCACGGAGGGCATGGTGTCGCTCGACGACGTCGAGCTTCTGCACATCACGGACGACGCCGACGCCGCGGTCGACTACGTCCTCGAGTGCTACGAGCGCCGCTGTGCGGACAACCCTGCGGCGCCTCACAAGGCAGACGCGGAGTAGGCGCCCGATCGGTGTCTGACACCGGGACGGTGTCTGACACCGGGGGTTACACCGAGCTTGGCAGGACGATGTACGGCCCGGGCGGCGTGCGGCCCGGCCCGTAGACGGTCGTCGGGCTGTCGGGGATGTAGTGCGACTTGAAGACGTCGTGCCGCAACTCCTTGCCGTTCGCGTCGTACACGGCACGCGTCACGGTGACGTCGAAGCCCTTCTCGCCCGTCCCCTGCACGACCCGCACCGAGTCGCGCGGCGCGCTGGGATCGACGGCGTAGTTCATCGACGGGTTCGTCCAGTTCGTCTGCGGGCCGGTGTGCGAGACGACCCGCCGGTGCTCGTCGGTTCCGTAGAAGGTGAACGTGAGCGTCTCGTCGGTGTACGACGTCTTGATCAGCAGCGCGTGCTTCAGGTCGTTCTCGAACTCGAAGTCCGGGCCGCCCCACGACACCGTCGCATCGCGCCCGAGCGGATAGTGCGAGAGATAGAGGTTGTGGTTCGTACGCGCGAGGATCGGCAGGCCGAGCTCGAACGCGTCGTTGAAGAGCGTGGTCGCGGTCTGGCAGACCCCGCCGCCGATCGACGGCAGCACGAGCGAGCCGATGATCATCTGCCCCTCGAGGAACCCACGCTGGGACGTGCGCGGCCCGACGACCTTGTTGAACGAGAACACCTGCCCCGGCCTGATGACGGTGCCGTCGATGTAGTCCGCCATCAGGTGGACGTTGTGGATGCGGTTCGACGACGACACGCCCATCTGCGTCGTGTACGAGACGAGCTTCTGGCGGATCCCGAG
>JABFWJ010000244.1 GCA_013362295.1 Thermoleophilia bacterium | reverse complement strand
GTGGCGGCGCCCGGCGAGTGGCGCACGAACGTCGCGCTCGGCGCGCGCCGCGAGCCCATCGTGCCGCCGCGCGAGGCGGCCGCGATCGCCGCGGCTGCTGCGGACGCGATCGGCGGAGATCTCGTCGGCGTCGACCTCCTCCCCGCCGACCTCGGCACGTGGGTCGTGCTCGAGGTGAACGGCGCCGTCGACTTCACCAGCGCCTACTCGATCGACGACGACGTCTTCGCGGCCGCCTCGCGGGCGCTAGCCGTAGGAGTAGAAGCCGCGGCCGGATTTTCGGCCCAGCCGCCCGGCCTGGACGTACTGGCGTAGCAGCGGGCACGGCGCGTACTTCGGGTTGCCGAGGCCGCATTGCAGCACCTCCATGATCGCGACGCACGTGTCGAGGCCGATCAGATCCGCGAGCGCCAACGGCCCCATCGGATGGGCGAAGCCGAGCTTCGCGATCGTGTCGATCGCCTCCGGTTCCGCAACTCCTTCCATCAGCGCATAGGCGGCCTCGTTGATGAACGGCATCAGGATGCGGTTGGAGACGAAGCCCGGGAAGTCACGCGCCTCCGCGGGCTCCTTGCCGAGGTCGCGCGCGAGCTCCACGATCGCTGCCGCGGTCTCGTCCGAGGTCTGGACCGCGCGGATCACCTCGACGAGCCTCAGCACGGGCACGGGGTTGAAGAAGTGCATCCCGATCACCTGCTCCGGACGCTGCGTCACGGCGGCAAGCGACGTGATCGGGATCGAGCTCGTGTTCGACGCGAGGATCGCCGTGGCCGGTAGGACCTCGTCGGCGCGTCGGAAGAGCTTCTCCTTGGCCTGCGCGTCCTCGGTGATCGCCTCGATCAGGAGGTCGGCGGCGGCGAGGTCTTCGACAGGCTCGATGCGGCCGAGCGTCTCCTCGACGTCGGCCCCGAGCTTCGTCAGGCTCTTGCGCATCGCCTCGACTCCGCGCTCGACGGCGCCCGGATAGGGATCGTGGAGCGAGACCCTCCGGCCCGACGCAGCGACGACCTGCGCGATCCCGCCGCCCATCTGGCCCGCGCCGACGACGAGAACGTGTTCGAACTTCACGGCGGGGCAGCCTACCCTTCGCACGATGCAGGTCAGGAAGGCAACCGGTGCGGACGCCGACGCGATCGCGGGCGTGCAGGAGCGCGGCTGGCAGACGGCGTATCGCCATGTCTTCCCCGCCGAGGAGCTCGACCGCGGGGGGTTCATCCACGCGTCCCGGTGGAGCGAGCGGCTCGAGCGGCCGCCGCCGGGCTGGTCGACGTTCGTCGCGGAGCGTGCGGGCGTCGTCGTCGGCTTCGCCTCGGTCGGTCCGAGCCGCGACGAGAGCGGCATCGGCGAGCTCTACGCGATCTACGTCGAGCCCGACGAGTGGTCGACGGGCGCCGGCCGCGCGCTGCTCGAGCAGGCGGAGCAGCAGCTCCGCAGCGAATACGCCGAGGCGACGCTCTGGGTGCTGGAGGACAACCCGCGCGCGCGCCGCTTCTACGAGCGGGCCGGCTGGGCCGTCGACGGCGGCCGCAAGGCGGAGCCCCGCTGGGACGTCCGCGCGCCGGAGGTGCGCTACCGGAAGCGCTTCGAGCTTCGAAGAGCTTGAATCCTGGTTTCGCTGCGAAATTCGAATCTGATTCGGCGCAGCCGAACCAGATTCGAGCCCTGCAAACGGGGTAAGCTCGAGGCATGTGGAGCTGGATCGTCCTCGGTGTGCTCTACGTGCTGGTGCTCGGCGGCTTTCGGTGGCTCGGTGGGATCGGCGCCGCGGCGGAGGCGTTGCGTGATTGGGGACGCGCGAGCTCGAACGGGTCGCGCGAACTGCACCCGAGCAGTTAAAGGCGTTCGAGCAGCAGCCGGTCGCGCTCGTGCGTGAGCAGCTCGCGCGCGTCGTCGATCGACACCCACCGCACCTCGTCCACCTCGTGCTGCGGACGCGGCTCGCCGGCGCAGGCCATCCGGTAGTAGCGCACCTCCTTCGGCCCCGCGGCGACGTCGTAGTGCGTGCGTCCCAGCTCCTCGCCGACCCTGCAGCGAAGACCGCTCTCCTCCTCGACCTCGCGCAGCGCCGCCTCCTCCCACGTCTCGCCGTCCTCGAGCTTGCCCTTCGGGAAGGACCAGTCGTCGTACTTCGGCCGGTGCACGAGCAGCACACACCGGTCGCGGACGACGATCCCGCCCGCGGCGCGAACCACTAGACCTCGATGAGGAGCGCGTCGCCCTGACCGCCGCCGCTGCAGATCGCGGCCAGGCCGAGGCCGCCTCCGTTGCGGCGCAGCTCGTGCACCATCGTGCCGACGATCCGGCCGCCCGACGCGCCGATCGGGTGGCCGAGCGCGACCGCGCCGCCGTTGACGTTCACCTGCTCCTCGTCGGCGCCGAGCATCTTCGTGGAGTTCCAGGCGACCGACGCGAATGCCTCGTTGATCTCGACCCGGCTGACGTCCTCGATCGTCTTCCCGGCGCGCTCCAGCGCCATCGCCCCGGCACGCGCAGGGGTGCGAGCGAGATACGCGAAGTCGTCCGCGACATACCCCTGTGCGACGATGGTCGCCAGAGGCTCGAGGCCGCGCTTGGACGCCCACTCCTCCGAGCAGACGATCACGCAGCTCGCCCCGTCGTTGACGCCCGGCGCGTTGCCTGCGGTCGTGGTGCCCTCCGGGTCGAAGACGGGCTTCAGCGCCGCGAGCTTCTCGACCGTCGTGTCGCGCCGGATCGACTCGTCGGCGGTCACGTCGCCGACGGGCACGATCTCGTCGTCGAAGCGGCCCGCGTCCTGCGCCGCCGCTGCACGCTCGTGCGAGCGCGCGGCCCACGAGTCCTGCTGTTCGCGCGAGATCCCGAGCTCGCGCGAGACCTGCGAGTTCTGGGCCACCATGTGCAGCTGGTCGAACGTCGACGTGAGCCCGTCGTAGACCATCGAGTCGAGCAGCTCGCCGTGGCCGAGGCGGTACCCGAACCGCGCCTTCTTCAGAAGGTACGGCGCATTCGACATCGACTCCATGCCGCCGGTGACGACGACCTCGACGTCGCCTGCCCGGATCATCGAGTCGGCGATCTCGATCGCCCGGATCGACGACGCGCACACCTTGTTGATCGTGTCCGCGGGCGTCTCCTTCGGCAGGCCGGCTCCGATCGCCGCCTGCCGCGCGGGCGCCTGGCCGGCGCCGCCCTGGAGGACTTGTCCCATGATGGCGTACTGCGGCTCGTGCGGCTCGAGGCCGATGCGCTCGAGCGCCGCCTTGATCACGAGCGCGCCGAGCTCGGTCGCCTCGTAGCGGGCGAGCCCGCCGCCGAGCCGTCCAAACGGAGTGCGAACTGCCGCGACGATCACGCTGCGGTCGGCCATCAGCGCACGAAGGATTGGTCGCGGGACAACCGCTGCGCGAACGCGACGATCAGACGGATGATCGACTCGACGTCCTCGAGCGCGCAGATCTCGTTGGGACTGTGCAGGTAGCGCGTCGCGATCGAGATCAGGCCGGTCGGGATGCCGGCGCGCACGAGGTGGATCTCGTCCGCGTCGGTCGACGTCGTGCGCGAATAGACCTCCCACGCGTGCGGAATACCTTCCGCCTCCGCCGCCTCGCCGAGCAGATCGGTGACGTGCTTGTTGAGCGTCGGCCCGCGCGCGATCATCGCGCCCATCCCGAGCTCGATCTTGCCGGCGCGTTTCGGGTCGCCGCCCGGGACGTCGGTCGCAGGCGTGACGTCGATCGCGATCGCGACCGCGGGATCGAGCCCGTAGGCCGCCGTACGGGCGCCGTAGAGCCCGATCTCCTCCTGCACGGCCGCCACGGCGACGACCTCGACCTGCGCCGTGCGGGCTTCGGCCACCCGGCGCGCCGCCTCGAGCGCGATGTACGCCCCCAGGCGGTTGTCGAGCGCCTTCGCGAGCAGGCGGCCGTTCGGCAGCTCGGCCGGCGGCCCCACCCACACGCCCGGGTCGCCGACCCGGACGAGCCTCTCGGCGTCCTCGCGGTCCCTGGCGCCGATGTCGACGTGCAGATCCGAAAGCTCGGGCCGTGGGCGGTCGCGCAGGTGCTCGGGTTGGATCCGCTTACGCGAGATCGCGGCCGGAATGCGCCCGTTGCGGGTCAGCAGCTCGAACCGCTGGCCCATCAGCATCTCCGCCGAGATCCCGCCGATGGCCGTGAACGACAGGAGGCCGCTGTCCTCGATGTTCGTCACGGCGATGCCGATCTCGTCGATGTGCCCCATCAACGCGAGCGTCGGGGCTCCCTCGCCGGCGCGGACGCGCGCGAAGGACGAGCCCATGGTGTCCGATGTCACTTCGGCGAACTGCGACGCGGCCTCGCGCCAGATACGCGCGGGCTCTTCCTCGTGCCCGGAGGGACCGGGCGCGTTCAGGAGCGCTGTCAACAGTTCTGGCACCGCCATGGCTTGCGCATTGAACCAGGCTCGCCTAGGCTGCGGGGCAGATGACCTCCCCGACTCCGACGTGGTGGGCGTGGCGCCGTGAGCGGGGCGGGAGCCTGCGCGCGTAGCCGAACGCGCCGACAGCCCGCACCGCTCGACCGACGACCCCGACGAGGGTCGTTTTTCATTCTTCGAAAGACCTTCTCCCATG
This sequence comes from Thermoleophilia bacterium, assembly GCA_013362295.1. Lineage (GTDB taxonomy): Bacteria > Actinomycetota > Thermoleophilia > Gaiellales > Gaiellaceae > PALSA-600. The sequence continues at coordinate 24,323 of JABFWJ010000244.1, read as the reverse complement.
ACGATCACCGAACTCGACATCGACCTCCTGACACCGCTCGCGGCGTACCTCCGCCTGCGCGAGACCGGCCGCGCCTCGTTCCTGCTCGAATCGGTCGACCAGGGGCGCCTCGGCCGGCACTCGTTCGTCGGCTGCGGCGACCGGATCGTCTCGTTCGAGGAGGCGGAGGCGCTCGGCGAGGCCGTGGTCGGGTACCTCGGCTACGACCACATCGCGAAGCTCGAGCGCACCGTACCCCTGCCCGACAACGGGCCCGACGTGCCGGAGAGCCGCTTCGTCGTCGCCGACGTGTTTCTCCGCTTCGACCATGTGACCGGCACGGCCGACGTCCTCGTCGGCGATCCCGCGGAAGTCGCGCGCGTGCTCGCGGCGCCGGTCGAGGCCGCGCTGCAGGAGCCGGTCGCGGCGGACGAGACCGTGCGCTTCCCGGACCGGGCGGAGCACGAGCGCCGCATCGAGGTGGCGAAGGACTACATCCGGCGCGGCGACATCTTCCAGGTCGTCCTCTCTCAGCGCGCCGAGCGCGAGACGAACGTATCGCCGCTCGCCGTGTATCGCGCACTGCGGAAGATCAACCCGTCGCCGTACCTGTTCCTGCTCGAGCTCGAGGGCGTCGCGCTCGTCGGCTCGTCGCCGGAGACGCATGTGAAGGCCGAGGGCTCCCGGGCGAGCCTGAACCCGATCGCCGGCACGACGGCCCGGGGCGACGGCGACGCGGAGCGGCTGCTCACCTCGGAGAAGGATCGCGCGGAGCACGTGATGCTCGTCGACCTCGGCCGCAACGACCTGTCGCGCGTCTGCGTGCCCGGGACCGTCAAGGTGGAGCGCTTCCTCGAGCCCGAGCGCTTCTCGCATGTCACGCACCTCGTCTCCGAGGTCGCCGGCGAGCTCGCTCCGGGCGTGACGCCGTTCGACCTCCTGCGCGCGACGTTCCCGGCCGGCACCGTCTCGGGCGCGCCGAAGGTGCGCGCGATGCAGATCATCACCGAGCTCGAGGGCTACCGCCGCGGCACGTACGCAGGCGTCGTGGGCTATTACCTGCCTGGCAGCTCGTTCGATACGTGCATCGCGCTGCGCACCGTCCGCTTCCAGGACGGGCGCGCCTTTCTGCAGGCGGGAGGCGGGATCGTCGCCGATTCCGATCCGGGGGACGAGCACCAGGAGTGCCTGAACAAGCTGGCGGCGATCGAGGCTGCGATCGAGCAGGCGGAACGACGATGATCCTGCTCATCGACAACTACGACTCCTTCACGTACAACCTCGCGCATCTCTTCGGCGAGCTGGGCGCGGAGGTCGTCGTGCGGCGCAACGACGAGATCACCGCCGACGAGGCGGAGGAGCTCGCACCCTCCCACCTCGTCGTCTCCCCCGGCCCCGGCCGCCCCGAGCACGCGGGCGCGACGCCGGAGATCCTGCGCCGCCTGGCCGGCACGCTGCCGACGCTCGGCGTCTGCCTCGGGCACCAGGCGATCGTGCAGGTGTTCGGCGGCGAGGTCGGACCTGCGCAGCAGCTCGTGCACGGCAAGGCGACGCTCGTCGCGCACGACGGCCGCGGCATCTTCGCCGACCTGCCGTCCGACTTTCTCGCGGGCCGCTACCACTCGCTCGCGGCGACGTCCGTGCCCGACGTGTTCGAGATCTCCGCGACAGCAGCCGACGGCGAGGTGATGGCGGTCCGCCACAGGGAGCTGCCGGTCGACGGCGTGCAGTTCCACCCCGAGTCCGTGCTGACCCCGCACGGCCGCGACATCGCCAGGAATTTCCTCGCATGATCCAGAACGCCCTCGCGCAGCTGCTCGACGGCCACGACCTGACGCGCGAGGACGCGCGCGAGGTGATGGACACGATCATGTCCGGCAACGCGACGCCCGCGCAGATCGGCGGCTTCCTCGTCGCGCTGCGGCTGAAGGGCGAGACGGCAGACGAGATCGCGGGCGCCGCCGAGGCGATGCGCGCGCACGTCGTGCCCGTCGAGCCGAAGCGGCAGGACCTCGTCGACACCGCGGGCACGGGCGGCGACGGCGGCAAGACGTTCAACATCTCGACCGCGGCGGCGCTGCTCGCCGCAGCGGCCGGCGCGGGGGTCGCGAAGCACGGCAACCGTTCCGTCTCCTCGCTGTGCGGCAGTGCGGACGTGCTCGAGCAGCTCGGCTTCAACCTCGAGCAGACCCCTGAGCGGATCGCGCAGTCGATCGACGAGCTCGGCTTCGGCTTCATGTTCGCCCCGACGCACCACCCGGCGATGAAGCACGCCGGTCCCGTGCGGCGCGAGCTCGCCGCACGCACCGTCTTCAACGTGCTCGGCCCGCTGACGAACCCGGCCGGCGCGCGCGCGCAGGTCGTCGGCGTCTACTCTCCGCTGCTCGTGCCCGTGATCGCCGACGTGCTCGCGAAGCTCGGCGCCCGCCGCGCATTCGTCGTCCACGGCGCGGGCGGCATCGACGAGCTCTCGCCCGCAGGGCCGAACCTCCTCTGCGAGGTCGTGGACGGCGATGTGCGGCGCCGCGAGATCGATCCGCTCGAGCTCGGCGTCGAGCGGTGCGATCCGGACGAGCTGCGCGGAGGCACCGCCGAGGAGAACGGGCGCAGGATCCGCGAGGTGTTCGAGGGCGGGAACGGCGGGCGCCGTTCGGCGATCGTGCTCAACGCAGCCGGGGCGATCGCGGCGGGCGGCCACGCAGCAGACCTCAAGGAGGGCGTTTCGATCGCGCGCGAGACGCTCGACTCCGGCGCCGCAGCGGCTCGCCTGGACCAGCTGGTGGCGTTCTCGCAGCAGGCGGTGCCGGCATGAGGTTCAGGGACGCCCTCTCTGCGCCCGGGTTCGGCGCGATCGCGGAGTTCAAGCGGCGCTCGCCGTCCGCCGGCGACCTGCGCCCGGACGGCGACATCGCGGAGGTCGCGCGCGCGTACGAGTCCGGTCGCGCGCGCGCGATGTCGGTGCTCGTCGACGAACGCTTCGGCGGCACGTGGGACGACCTGCGCACGGCCCGCGCGGCGACGAAGCTCCCGTTGCTGGCGAAGGGTTTCTTCTCGACGCCCGCGCACCTCGAGCAAGCGCGCGGCGCCGGCGCCGACGCGGTGCTGATTCTGCTGCGCGACGTAAACGACGCAACCGCGACCGCGCTGCTCAACGTCGCGCGGTCGCTCGGGCTGGACACGCTCGTCGAGGCGCACGACGCCGACGAGCTTGCGCGCGCGGCGAAGCTCGACGCGCCGGTGATCGGCGTCAACGCGCGCGACCTCTCCACCTTCTCCATCGACAGGAGAGGGCAGCTCGAGCTGGTGGCCGGCGCACCGAAGGACCGCGTCGTGATCGCCGAGAGCGGCATCGCCACCCGGGCGCAGGCCGCGGCTGCCGAGCTCGCCGGTGCGAACGCGGTCCTCGTCGGCTCGACGCTCATGCGTGCCGCCGACCCCGGCGCGAAGCTGCGCGAGCTGGTTGCGCGCCCACTCGTGAAGGTGTGCGGGCTGACGCGGCAGGAAGACGTCGACGTGGCGATCGACGCCGGCGCCGACATGGTCGGCTTCATCCTCGCGGCCGAGAGCCCGCGCCGTACCGACGAGCTCCTCGATGCACCCGACACGGTTCTGCGCGTCGCCGTCTTCGTCGGCGAGTGCGAGGAGACCGACGCCGACCTGGTGCAGTTCTACGGGCGCGAGAACGGGCATCGCTCGCGTGACGCGGTTCTGCTGCACCGCGGCGAGCGCGTCGGCACCGTCGTCGACCTGCCGTGGGCCGAGCACGATCCGTCGCACCTCGAGCGCGCGAAGGCGACGCCGGGGCGCGTCATGCTCGCCGGCGGACTCGGCCCCGACAACGTCGGCGAGGCGATCGCGGCGGTGCGGCCGTGGGCGGTCGACTCCGCGCGCTCGACCGAGCAGTCGCCTGGCATCAAGCACCACGACGCACTTCGACTATGGGTGGAGGCGGCACGATGAGTTTGACCTACGGTGTGTACGGCGGGCGTTATGTGCCCGAGACGCTGATCCCGGCGCTCGACGAGCTCGAGGCCACCTGGGCCGAGCTGCGCGACGACGAGTCGTTCCGCGCCGAGCTGCATCACCTGGGGACGACGTATGCCGGCCGTCCGACGCCGCTGACGCGCGTCGAGCGCTTCGCGCCCGAGCAGCGCATGTACCTGAAGCGCGAGGACCTGATGCACACCGGCGCGCATAAATTGAACAACGCGCTCGGCCAGGCGGTGATCGCGCGCCGGCTCGGCAAGACGCGCATCATCGCGGAGACGGGCGCGGGCCAGCACGGCGTCGCGACCGCGACGGTGTGCGCGCGCTTCGGCCTCGAGTGCATCGTCTACATGGGGAGCGAGGACATGCGCCGTCAGGCGCCCAACGTCGAGCGGATGAACCTGCTCGGCGCCGAGGTGCGTCCGGTCGAGTTCGGCACGCGGACGCTGAAAGAGGCGACGAGCGAGGCGATCCGCGACTGGATCGCAAACGTCGACACGACCTACTACCTGATCGGCTCGTGCGTCGGGCCGGCGCCGTACCCGGAGATCGTGCGCGAGCTGCAGCGCGTGATCGGCCGCGAGGCGCGTGAGCAGATCCTCCAGCTCGAAGGTCGACTGCCGGAGACCGTCGTCGCCTGCGTCGGCGGCGGCTCGAACGCGATCGGGATGTTCTACGACTTCATCCCCGACGAGGACGTGCGCCTGATCGGCGTCGAGGCGGCGGGCGCGGCGTCGCTCGGCACCGGCCGGCCCGGCGTGCTGCACGGCGCGCGCTCGTCGCTCCTCGCCGACGAGGACGGCCAGATCATGGACGCGCACTCGATCTCCGCCGGTCTCGACTATCCCGGCGTCGGCCCCGAGCACGCGCAGCTGCGCGACACCGGCCGCGCCGAATACCTCCCGTGCACGGACGACGAGGCGCTCGCCGCCTTCCACCGCCTCTGCGAGACGGAAGGCATCGTCCCGGCCCTCGAGTCGTCGCACGCCCTCGCGCGCGCCCTCGACTGCGACGTCGAACTCGTCCTCGTCTGCCTCTCCGGCCGCGGCGACAAGGACCTCGCCGAGGTCCTCGACTACGAATCTGATTCGGGAACCGAACCAGATTCGAGCACTTCGACATGAGCACGCAGCCCGAAAAGCTCGAATCTGATTCACAGAACGAATCAGGTTCGAAAGTGCTCGTCGTCTACCTGATGGCGATGCCGGACACGCCGGAGCTCGCGCAGGCGGCGGTCGAGGCGGGCGCCGACATCATCGAGATCGGCTTTCCGTTCTCCGACCCGCTCGCGGACGGCCCGGTGATCAGGAGAGCCGGCGAGCGGGCGCTCGCCGCCGGGATGCGCACCGCTCGCTGCCTCGAGGTGCTCGCCGAGACGCGCGCGCGCGTGAGCGTGCCGCTGATCCTGATGACCTACGCGTCGATCTTCGACGCACACGGCTGGGAGCGGCTCGAGCGCGAGGCGCGTGCTGCGGGCGCGACGTCGTTCATCGTCGTGGACCTCCCCGCCGACGTTCGCCCCGAGCTGCGGCGGGTGCAGCTCGTCGCGCCGACGTCGACCGACGCGCGCCTGAAGCTCGCGGCGACGAGCACCGACGGCTGGCTTTACCTCGTCACCGTCACCGGGACGACCGGTGTGCGGCCCGAGCTGGCGCCGTCGCTCGCACCGCTCGCGGAGCGTGCGCGCGCCGTCACGGACGTACCGCTCTACGCGGGCTTCGGCATCTCGACACCCGAGCACGCCCGTGCAGCAGCGGAGCTCGTCGACGGGATCGCCGTCGGCTCCCGCGCCGTCGAGGCGGCACAGGAAGGACCTGCCGAGCTCGCACGGTTCGTTGGCTCGTTGCGGGGAGCGCTCGACGCGCTCGCCGTCGCGTGAGTAGCGCGATCGTCGTCGGCGCCGGCGTGTTCGGCGCGGCGACCGCCCGCGAGCTCGCGCTGCGCGGCTGGGACGTGACGCTCGTCGAGCAGTACTCGCCCGGCACCGTCCGCTCGGCGTCGGGAGGAGACACGCGGCTGTCGCGCGCCGGGCACGGCGACGCCGACTGGTACGCGGAGATGGCACGCGCCGCACGCACGAAGTGGCTCGAGTTGCAGGACACGACCGGCACGCGCATCTGGGAACCCATTGGTGTCGCGTGGTTCGCCCGCAGCGAGGACGGTTTCGAAGCGCGTAGCCGCGCATCGCTCGACCGGCTCGGCGTCCCGTACGAGTGGCTCGAGCCCGAGGAGGCGCGCTCGCTCTACCCCTCGCTCAACCCCGACGGGATCGCCGCGGTGCTCTTCGAGCCGGAGGCGGGCGTCCTGCGAGCGCGGCGCGCGACTCAGCTGCTCGTCGAGGACGGCGAGCGCGCCGGTGTCCGCAGCGAGAGCGGCCGCCTGCTTCCCGCGGACGACCCGCGTGCCGACGTCGTCGTGTGGGCCTGCGGCCCGTGGCTCGCAGCGCTGTTCCCGGAGCACGTCGAGCTGAAGGTGACACGCCGCGACGTCTTCTTCTTCGGGGCCGACGCGGCCTGGCGCGACGCGCCCGGCTTCTGCGAGTACGAGGCGCCCTACTACGGGCACGGAGAGCTCGACGGCCTCGGCGTCAAGGTCGCGCCGGATCTCGCCGGCGAGGAGGTCGACCCGGACACGCTCGACCGGCTCCCGCTTCGCTCCTGGGAGGAGGCCGCCCGAACCTATGCGGCCTATCGCTTCCCGGCGCTCGCCGGCGCACCGATCGTCGGCACCCGCGTCTGCCAGTACGACCTCTCGGCGGACACGCACTTCATTGTCGACCGGCACCCCGAGCGCGATTCGTGGTGGCTGATCGGCGGTGGCTCCGGCCACGGCTTCAAGCACGGGCCGGCCTTCGCCGAGTACGTGGCCGACTGCATCGAGGGCAGGCGCGAGCGAGAGCCGTTCCACGCCCTCGGCACCCGCAGCGGAGACGCCGGCCTTCGGACCGCAAGCCACGGCTGAACCCCGAACGTCTCGAATCTGGTTCGGCTCCGCCGAATCAGGTTCGGCCAGAACGAATCTGAGTGCGCGCAGCGCAACCAGCTTCGAGCCCGTCCGTTAGGGGTCCGAAAAACCCCTGTTCGGGGGGGCTCGGATGTGCCGGATCTGGGCTACAACGTTTTCGGTCGTGTCGAGGGGGGTCGTTCTCCTGTTGCTGCTGTGCGCCGTCGCCGGCGCGCCCGTCGCCGCTGCCGGTGACGTCGTCAAGCGCCCGGCGCTGACCTTCGTGCGCGGCCAGGGCAGTTACACCGAGGCGGGTCGCAGCCCGAAGTCCCACACGATCACGACGATCGTCATCCACGCCACCGACGGCGGCAGCATGCTCGGCAACGTCTGGTGGCTCTCGGGCGGGCACTCGCACGCCTCCGCGCACTTCGTGATCTCGCGGGACGGCTCGATCGTCCAGCTCGTGCACCTTTCCGACGTCGCCTGGCACGCCGGCAACTGGAAGGTCAACCAGCACTCGATCGGGATCGAGCACGTCGGCGAGACCTACGACCCCGCCGGGTTCACGGACGAGCAGTACCACTCGTCTGCGCATCTCGTGGCCTGGCTCGTGCGCCGCTACGGCATCCCCGTCGACCGGCAGCACATCGTCGGACACTCCCAGGTCCCCGACCCGAACAATCCCGGCGAGTACGGCGGGAGCGACCATCACACCGACCCCGGCCCGCACTGGCGCTGGGGCTTCTACCTGAATCTGGTGCGGCACTACGCCTTCCCCGAGCGGTACGCCCTCCACGTCGACACGACGACGATCGACCGCGGTCAGACGCTGACCGGCATCGTCCCGTGGTCGGTGCGCACGAAGGGCCCTGCTACGCGGCGCGTCGACTTCGCCATCGACGGCCACGTCGTCTGGACTGACCAGCGCCGGCCGTTCGCGTTCGCGGGCGGCCGCGGCTGGAACACGACGACCTTCGAGAACGGCGTCCACGTCCTGACGGTCCGCGCGACGGGCAAGGAGGGAACGGCGACGCAGCGCCTCGTCGTCCACGTCGTCAACCACGACTTCGCGCTCACGACGTCTGCGCTGCGCGCGTGGCAGAAGGTCAAGGGCACGTTGCGAATCCGCGCGAACGTGCGCGGCGCAACGACCAGCGGCATCGGCCTGTACGTCGACGGCCACGTGGTGAGCCGCGACCGGGTCGCGCCGTACACCGTCCGCTGGAACTCGCGCAAGGTGCACGACGGCCGCCACTGGATCTGCCTCGCCGCGGTCGCCCGCGACGGCCGTGTCGCCAAGCGGCGCCTGCCGCTCGTCGTCGCGAACCACCCCATTCCGAAGAAGAAGCCCGCGCCGAAGCCGAAGCCGGCCCCGAAGCCGAAGCCGAAGCCGAATCCGAAGCCCGTCCCGCCGCCGCAGGTGACCGCGCAGAACCTGGCCGACGGCCAGGCCGTCAGCGGGGTCGTCGACTGGCGCGCGCACGCGATCGGCCAGGTCGCGCGCGTCGAGTTCGCCGTCGACGGCACGGTTATCGCCTCGTCGACGACGGAGCCGTGGGCGACGACGTGGGACTCGACCACGGTCGCAGCGGGCCCGCACACGCTCGAGGTGAGGGCCTACACGAAGGACGGCCAGCAGGCCGTCCTCACGATCACGGTTACTTCGACGGGCGCTTAGAAGACTCGAAGCCGAGGAGCAGCTTCCGTAGCAGCACGTTGAGCTGACGCTGCTCTGCCTTCGTGAGCCGTGACGCGATGAACGCCTCGCGACGGCCCTGCACGGACGCAGCCTCGTCCCACGCGTCGCGGCCCTTCTCCGTCAGCTGAACCACGACGCTCCGCCGGTCCTCCGGATCGGGCAGCCGGCGCACGAGACCGGCCTTCTCCAGGCGATCGAGCCGGCTCGTCATCGCGCCGCTCGAGAGCTCGAGGTCCTTCGCGAGCTCGCCCGGCGAGCTGCGGCAGGCCTCGGCGCCGAGTCGCAGATGCGACATGACGCTCCACTCCTCGTGCGTCAGGCCGTGCTCCCGGAGCGTCCGCTCCTGCGCCCGCTTCATCCGGCGGTGGATGCTTCCGATCCGGTCGACGATCCCTTCGACCTCGGGGTCGATGTCGACCGTGCCCACCTCGGCGATCTTCGCCAGCAGGCGGTCGATGTGGTCTTCCACGGTGACCCCTTTCTTCACGGACACAGTTTTACATAAACAGTCTTGACGTCAAGAGGCTCGACTTGTAGTATCTCGGCATCAAGATATTCGAGAGCGAGAGAGGAGGCTCACATGATGAGGCCTTCGGATCATCAGCTGACCAAGATCCTCAACGACGCGCACGTCGAGCTGCTGCGCGGCCGCCGCAAGCCGGCCCCGCGCCGTGCCCCGCGCGCGAACTAAGACCGGTCGGTGGGTGCCTGGCGTTGGGGCGCCAGGCACCTCACGCCGGGAAGCATCGGCTCCACCCTCTCCGTAATACAAATTGTGGTACGATCGGGGTCGATGGCGAGAACGGTTCAGGCGAGGCTGGACGAGCGTTCCGAACGGGACCTCGCGCTCCTTCGCAACGAGGGCTGCAGCGATTCGGAGGCGATCCGGCTGGCGCTGCACGAAGCCGCGGAGACACGCCGACGTAGGAGCGCGCTCCGTCTCGAGGCCGAGGCCGCGGCGAGCGATCCGGACGACCTCGCAGAGGCGCTCCGCGTGCGCCGCGAGATGGACGTGATCGCCGCCGCGTGGGATAACGCCGACTAGCTCGTGGTCAGGGGCGAGGTCTTTCGGCTGCGCCTCCCGCGCGGACCACGAGGCTCCGAACAGCGCGGAGCCCGCTACGGCGTAATCGTTCAGGCCGACGAATTGCTCGCCCTCTCGACGGTGCTCGTTTCACCGACCTCGACGTCTGCTCCGGCTCGTTCATTCCGGCCGGTGATCGAGATCGACGGTACACCCACTCGCGTCCTGGTCGAACAGACCACCGCGATCAGCCCCGACCGGCTCGGCCTATCCGCCGGCCGACTCGGTGCGGCGGAGCTCCGCGACCTCGACGCGGCGCTCTCCCTTGTGCTCGGGCTCTGACCAGCGGCCTCATGCAGGCCAGAAGTCCTCGGCGGAGCGCTCCGTGTCACCCTGCGGATCGTCGATCCGCACGGAGGCGATGATCAGCTCCGCGTCCTCGGGCTCGTCGTTCCAGACACCGCGCCACGTCTGCGGCGGGATGCGGATCGCCTGGTGCTTGCCGATTTCGACGATCTCGTCGTCGAGCTTGAACTGCAACTTCCCGTCGAGCACGAAGTAGAGCTCCTCCTGCGTCTTGTGCCGGTGCCCGTACGAGCCCTTGCTCCCGGTGTGCTGGGGCATCCGCCGGTGGGTGAGCGCCACCTGCTCGCACCCGATCGGATACGTGATGCCGCGCATCTCGCCCGGGTAGTCGCCCAACCAGTCCTCGACGTCCTCGAGGTTCACAACCTGATAGTCGGCTTTCTTCGACTCCGTCGAGCCTACGTCGTCCATCGTCCTCCTCCTTCTGTCTGCGAGTATCGAACACCTGGCGCAGTCGTCCCGCAACCGCCTTGTCCTGATCGCCTGCATCTTGGGTTCGAGCATCGTCTTCGTCGACGGCAGCGTCGTCAACGTCGCGCTCCCGGCGATCCAGCGGGATGTCGGCGGGGGGCTCGCCCTGCAGCAGTGGGTCGTCGACGCCTACCTGCTGACCCTCGGCGCGCTGCTGCTCGTCGGGGGGTCGCTCGGCGACCTCTTCGGCGCGCGCCGCATGTTCCTGATCGGCATCGTGTCGTTCGGGATCGCGTCCGTGCTCTGCGCCGCTGCGCCTGACGGCACGACGCTGATCCTCGCCCGCGGCTTGCAGGGAATTGCCGGTGCGATCCTCACGCCTGCCGGCCTCGCGGTGATCGCGGCGAACTTCAGCGGTGAGGAACGCGGCGCCGCGGTCGGGTCGTGGACGGCCTGGACGGGGGTGTCGTTCGTGATCGGGCCGCTCGTCGGCGGCTGGCTGATCACGCACGGCTCGTGGCGGTGGGTGTTCCTGATCAACGTGCCGATCGCGATCGCGACGGCGGCGCTCGTCCTCTACGCCGTCCCGGCCCGCGAGCCCGGGAACGAGCGCGCGCGCGTCGACGTCGTCGGCGGCGTGCTGTGCGTGCTCGGGCTCGGCGGGCCGGTGTTCGCGCTGATCGAGGAGCCGCGCCGCGGCTGGGGCGATCCGCTGATCTTCGCGCCGTTCGCGGGCGGCCTCGCGCTGCTCGTGCTCTTCGTCTGGTGGGAACGGCATCATCCGCAGCCGATGCTGCCGCTACGCCTGTTCGCGAAGCGCAACTTCACGGTCGCGAACGTCGAGACGTTGACGGTGTACGCCGCGCTCTCCACGTTGACCTTCTTCCTCGTCCTCTTCCTGCAGCAGCTCGCCGGCTACTCGGCTCTCCGGAGCGGGCTCGTGCTCGTGCCGATCACGATCGTGATGTTCCTGCTCTCGCCCCGCGTCGGGCGGCTCTCGATGCGACACGGGCCGCGCATCTTCATGGGCGCCGGGCCGCTCCTGACCGGCGTGTCGCTGATCCCGCTCGCGCGGCTGAAGCCGGGCTTCGACTACTGGTGGGAGCTGCTGCCGTGGCTCCTGCTGTTCGCCGTCGGGCTCGCGATGATCGTCGCGCCGCTCACCTCCACCGTGCTCGCAGATGCCGGCGAGCGCGACTCCGGCATCGCGAGCGGCGTCAACAACGCGATCGCGCGCGTCGCCGGGCTGCTCGGGATCGCCGTCGTCGGCGCGGCGATTGCCGGCGCCGACAACCGGCTCGACCTGCCGGGCTTCCGCCGCGCGATGTGGATCACGGCCGCGTTGGTCGGGACGGGCGGGATCATCGGGCTCGCCGGGATCCGCAACAGGCGTCCCGCGTGAAGATCGTCGTCCTCGGCGGCGGCTCGAGCGGCGAGCACTTCGTCGGCGCCTACCGGCGGCTCGACACCGAAGCGGAGCTCACGGTCGTCGAGCGCCGGCTCGTCGGCGGCGAGTGCTCCTACTACGCGTGCATACCGACGAAGACAATGCTGCGCGCGCCCGAGCTCGCCGCGTCGGCGCACCATTCGGACGGCGCAGTCGAGGTCGGCGCCTTGAACGTGCAACGCATCTTCGCGTGGCGCGACTGGGTCGCCGAGCGCGACGACACGTCGCAGGTCAAGTGGCTCGCGTCGCAGAACGCGAGCCTCGTCCGCGGCGATGGGGTCGTCGCGAAGCCGGGCCTCGTCGTCGTCGGTGGGGACGAGCTCCGTTACGACCGGCTCGTGATCGCCACCGGCTCGACCCCGGCGATTCCGGCGATCGACGGGCTCGCTTCGGTCGACTACTGGACGAACGTCGAGGCGACGGAGACGCTCGAGGTCCCGGCGCGCCTGCTCGTGCTCGGGGGAGGACCAGTCGGCTGCGAGCTCGCGCAGTTCTTCCAGCGCGTCGGGTCGCAAGTCACGCTTGTCCAGGGAGACACGCGCCTGCTCTCGCGCGTCGATGCCGACGCCGCCGCGCTCGTCGAGGAAGCGCTGCGTGAGGACGGCGTCGACGTCCGCCTCGGGGCGCAGGCGCAGCGTGTCAGTGCCGATCGCTTGTTCCTCGCCGACGGCGGCGAGGTCGAGTTCGACCGGCTGCTCGTCGCGACCGGGCGCAGGGCGAACGTAGGCGGGCTCGACGCGCTCGGGCTCGAGATTACGCGGCGCGGGATCGAGGTCGATGAGCGGCTGCGCGCGGCCGAGAACGTCTGGGCGATCGGCGACGTGACGGGCATCGCGCCGTTCACGCACGTCGGCAAGTACCACGCCCGCATCGTCGCCTACGACATGGCCGGCCGCGACGCCCGCGCCGACCACCGCGCGATCCCGGCCACGATCTTCACCGACCCGCAGGTCGCGATGGTCGGCGACACCCAGGGCGGCGTGAGCTCGACTTGGAGCCTGCAGTCGGTGCCGCGGCTCTCGACGTACGAGCGGCCGAAGCGTCCGGGCTTCGTCAAGGTCGTTGCCGATCCCGAGCGCCGCGTGCTCAAAGGCGCCGTCGCCGCAGGTCCCGAGTCCGGCGAGTGGCTGCAGCAGCTCACGCTCGCGATCCGCGCCGAGACGCCGGTCGAGGTGCTGCTCGACGTGATCCAGCCCTACCCGACCTTCAGCGAAGGGGTCTTCTTCGCGTTGCGCGAGCTGAACCTCGATCTATAATACAACTGGAGTTGTAAATTGATCGGAGGTTGCCGTGTTCGTCAACCGGATGCCCCGGTTCGAACCGCTCTCGGACGACGCGCTCGCGACGATCGAGGCCGGCGTGGAGCGGCTCGCGGCCGAGGTCGGCGTCCAGTTCGACCATCCCCGCGCGCTCGAGCTCTTCCACGACGCGGGTCAGACCGTCGACGGCTCGTGCGTCCGGTTCGATCCGGGGTTCCTGCGAGCACAGGCGGGGCGCGCGCCGAGCGCGTTCACGCTGCGGGCGCGCAATCCCGCGCGCGATCTCGTCGTCGGCGGCGACCACATGGTCTTCGGCCCGGCGCAGGGGCCGCCCTTCGTCCGGATCGACGGCGTGCGCCGCGACGGGACGATGGACGACCTCGAGTCGCTGCTCAAGCTGACGCACGTCACGGACGCGCTCGACACGCCGGGCCGGAACATGCTCGAGCCGAACGACGTCCCGCTCGACGTTCGCCACCTCGTGCGTGCGCTGGCCGCGATCCGGCTCACCGACCGTGTCTGGTCGGGCGAGCCGTCGTCGGACATTGCCGCCGCCGACTGCCTCCGGCTCGCCGAGATCGTCTCCGGGCCGATTGAAGACGCGCCGGTGCTGTTCGCGAACTGCAACGTCAACTCGCCCCTGCACTTCGACGTGCGGATGCTCGAGGGAATCCTCGCCTACGCGGCCGCGGGGCAGGCGGTGATCGTCACGCCGTTCCTGCTGATGGGCGCGATGGCGCCGGTGTCGGTGCCCGCGGCGCTCGTGCAGCAGACGGTCGAGGCGCTCGCCGGGATCGCGCTCGTCCAGCTCGTGCGGCCGGGCGCGCCCTGTGTGCTCGGCTCGTTCCTGTCGGCGACCGACATGAAGAGCGGCTCACCTGCGTTCGGCGGGCCGGAATCGGCGCTCGGGCTGTACGCGTCGGGCCAGATCGCCCGGCGGCTCGGACTGCCGTGGCGGTCGGGAGGCGGAACGCTCACCGCGAGCCCCGCCGTCGACTTCCAGGCGGGCTACGAGTCGATGAACACGTTGCAGGCGGCGTTCTTCGCCGGCGCGAACGTGTGCTGGCAGTCCGCGGGCTGGCTCGAGGGCGGGCTCGTGACGTCGTTCGAGAAGTTCGCCGCCGACTGCGAGCTGCTCGACCTCCTCCTGCACCAGTTCACGCCGGCCGAGGTGGACGACGCGAGCCTCGCGTTCGGCGCGCACGTCGAGGTGGGTCACGGCGGCCACTTCTTCGGCGCGGAGCACACGCTCGAGCGGTTCCGCGAGTGCTTCTGGCGCCCGACCGTCGCGACGACCGACAACCACGACCGCTGGACGCGGGGCGGCTCGCTCGAGCACGCGGCGCGCGCGACGAAGCGCTGGCAGGAGCTGCTCGAGAGCTACGAGCGCCCGCCGCTGGACGACGCGCTCGAGGAGGAGCTCGTCGAATTCGTCGAGCGGCGCGCGGTCGAGCTCGGCGACCCGATCTCCGTATGAACCCGGGGACGGCTGCACTCGCGCGCGGGCTCGACGTGCTCTGCGCGCTGGCGGATCCGGCCGAGCCCGGCGGACTCGGCGTCGTCGCGCTGGCGGAGCGCGTCGGCGGCGACAAGAGCCAGGTCTCGCGCACGCTCGCGACGCTCGAGGAGCGCGGCTTCGTCGAGCGCGATCGAGAGACGCTCGCCTACCGGCTCGGCTGGCGTCTCTTCGGGCTCGCCGCGCGCGTCGGGGAATCCCGGCTCGTCGCGGACGCCCCGCCCGTCCTGCGTGGGCTCGTGCGGGAGCTCGGCGAGAGCGCGCATCTCTCGGTGCGGCAGGGCGCCCAGGTGCTGACGCTCGTCTCCGAGTCTCCCGAGGCGACGATCCATGCCCCGGCCCCGATCGGCGGCCTGACGCCGCTCGCGAACACGTCGGCGGGCCGCGTGCTCGCGTTCGATCTCGACGACGCCGAGCTGGAGTCGCTGGGGCTCGCCGCACAGGCTCCGGCGATCGCCGCGGCGCGCTCGCTCGGCTACGCGATCGTGCGCGAGGAGTTCGAGCCGGGCCTGGTCGCCGCGGCCGCACCGGTTCGCGACAGCACGGGACGCGTTGTCGCGGCACTCAACGTCTCCGCGCCGCGCTTCCGCTTCGACACGCGGCTCGAGGAGGCCGCGCAGCGCGTCGTCGCGGCGGCGGCGGCGCTGTCGCAAACCTAAGAGCTCGAATCTGGTTCGCCTGCGGCGAATCAGGTTCGGCGCAGCCGAACCAGATTCCAGCTTTCAGCCCGCCAACTCCTCGTCGACGATCACGACCGTGCGGGCGCCGTTGCCGTGACGCAGCCGCCCCAGCGCTTCCTCGACGCCGTCCAGGTCGGTGCGGTGCGTGACGACGCCGGCGAGGTCGAGCTCCCCCGTGAGCGCGAGCTCGGCGAGCTCGGGGATGTCCCGCGCCGCGTCTCCGGAGCCGTAGTAGGTGCCGCGCAGGGACTTGTCCGAGAGGAACTCGATCCCGGGCACGGAGACCTCGACGCCGCGCGGCACCAGGCCGACGACCACGACCTGGCCGCCGGGCCGGACCGCGCCCCAGGCGAGGCGGATCGTCTCCGGGCTGCCGACGACCTCGAACGCGTGGTCAGCGCCGCCGCCGGTCAGCTTTCTGACGGCGCGCACGGTGCGCTCGTCCCCCGTCTCGACGACGTCGGTGGCGCCGCGCGTGCGGGCACGCTCGAGGTTCTCCCGGCTGCGGTCGACCGCGACGATCTGCCCCGCGCCCGCGAGCCGGGCGCCGGTCACGACCTGCAGACCGACACCGCCGCAGCCGATCACGCACACGGAGTCGCCGCGGCCGACGCGGGCGACGTTGCGCACCGCGCCGATCCCGGTGACGACCCCGCAGCCGAGCAGCGCCGCCTGCCAGAGCGGCAGCTCGGGCGGGATCTTGACCGCGGCGGCCGCTGCGACGACCGCTCGCTCGGCGAAGCACGCAGTCATCAGGCCGTGCTGGAGCACCTCGCCGTCCGCGTGCAGCCTGCTCGTGCCGTCCATCAGCATCCCGGCCAGGCTGTGCCGGGCCGCGGGCTCGCAGAGGTTCGGGCGGCCGGCGAGGCAGGCGCGGCACGCGCGGCAGGCGGGGACGAACGAGAACGCGACGTGATCGCCCGGGGCGACCGCGGAGACGCGGTCGCCGACCGCCTCCACCACGCCCGCCCCCTCGTGGCCGAGCACCATCGGCCAGCGGCCCTCGCCGAGCTCGCCGTCGGCGAGCCGGACGTCGGAGTGGCAGACGCCCGCCGCGGCGACGCGCACCAGCACCTCGTCCGCGCGAGGCGGGTCGAGCTCGACCTCCTCGACCGCGACCGGGCAGCCGGGCTCGCGCAGGACGGCGGCGCGGATCCTCATGCTCGATCCCAGACGACGTGCACTGCCGGAGGCTTGCGGAAGACCAGGCCGTGCGGCGCCGACGGCCGCTCCGGGTCGAGGCGCAGACCGGGCAGGCGATCCAGCAGCCGCCGGATCGCCACGCTCGCCTCGAGCCGGGCCAGGTGAATCCCGACGCAGACGTGCGGACCGTGTGCGAAGGCGATGTGACGGCGGACTCCACGGCGGCGCACGTCGAACCGGTCGGGATCCTCGAACACGCGCGGATCGCGGTTCGCACCCGCGATCGAGACGCGGACGAGCTCGCGCCTCCCGATCGAGGCGCCGCCGAGCTGCGTGTCCGCCGTGGCATAGCGATCGATCACCGACGCCGCGGGCTCCAGGCGCAGGGACTCTTCGACCGCATCGTCGATCAGGCTCCGGTCGGCGGCGACGAGCGCGAGCTCCGCCGGATGGGCAAGCAGGTGCAGCAGCAAGTTGCTGATCATGCCGTCCGTCGTCTCGATGCCGCCGAACATCAACACGGCGGCGTTGGAGACGACCTCGTCGCGGCTCAGTCCCGCGGCGGTGGCGAGCAGCGACGAGCACGCATCGTCGTCGAGCGTTCGCTCGATGCTCGACCGCAGCGCCTCGAAGGCAGCGCGCCCGTCCGCCGTGACGCCGCCGCCGGCCGTGACGTTCGTGACCGCGGCGACGATCGCTGCGTACCAGGCGAGGACGTCGCCCGCGTCCGCGTCCGCCAGACCGAGCGCGTGGGTGACCGCGGCGACCGAGAGCGGTCCGGTGAGCGCGACGCGCAGGTCGGCGCGGCCCGCCGGTTCGATCGCGTCGATCAGCCGGTCGGTCTCCGCTTCCACGAGCGCCGTGAACCGCTCGCGCACCTCGGCGAGCGCGAACGCGCGGGCGAACGGGTCGCGATGACGGGCGTGCTCGTGACCGTCGAGCGTGAGCATGCTCGGGCCGACGACCTGTCCCGTCGAGAAGCGCGGGTCGTCGACCGTGAAGGTCGCCGCGTCGCGCATCACCTGCAGGGTCAGGTCGTGGCCGGTCACGAGCCAGCACTCGAGCGCCGGCAGCCACGACACCGGCTCGCACTCGCGCAGCCGCGCGAGCAGCGGATGCGGATCGGCCTCGAGCTCCTCGATCGTCGCAGCCGCGCCGACCGGGAACTCCTGCTCCTTCAGCCGACTCGCCACTGTTCCAGAGCGTCGAAGTCGGGTCGCACGCCGAAGCCGGGGCCCGGCGGCGGCGTGATCGACCCGTCGCCGGCGATCCGCAAGGGCTCCGGGAGCAGCCAGTCGCGCCGCTCCGCCGCGAGTCCGGGCGGGTCGAACGGCACCTCGACGAACGGGCACGTCGAGACCGCGAGCGCCAGGTGGAGGTTGACGACGAGCCCGTAGCCGTTCGACCACGTGTGCGGCGACCACATGCGACCGTGCAGGTCCGCGAGCGCGGCCACGCGCCGGCAACCGGAGATCCCACCGGTAAGGACGGCGTCCGTCTGGATGACGTCGACGCCGCCGCGCACGATGAGGTCCCGCGCCTCGTGTGCGCTCCGCACGAACTCGCCGGCGGCGAGGCGCAGATCGGTCCTGCTCCGCAACGCGCGGTAGCCGTCGACGTCGTCAGTCCGAAGCGGTTCCTCGAGCCAGTAGACGCCGAGCGGCTCGAGCGCCCGCGCGCACTGCACCGCGGTCGCGACGTCCCACCGCGGCTCGCGGTCGCCCGGCATGCGCCAGCCCTGGTTCGCGTCGACCATGATCTCGACCGCGCGGCCCACCGCGTCTCGGACGCGCTCGACGACGGCCACGTCCTCGCGCCAGTCGGCGTGGTGAAAGCGGATCTTCACGGCGCGGATGCCTTCGCTGTGCAACGCCTGCGCCCGTTCGGCGCGCTCGTCGGGGGAAACGAGCTCTGCGCTCGACGCGTAGGCGAGCAGCCGCTCGGAGCGGCCGCCGAGCAGCTGCCAGCATGGCGTCTCGAGCGCTCTGCCGATGAGATCCCACACCGCCGCCTCGACCGTCCACGGCCGGCCGTGATGGAGGTCGACCGTCTCGCAGAGCTCGCGCACGACCTCGGTTCGCAGCGGGTCGACACCGACGAGGAGCCGCTCGAGGAGCTCACGATCCGGAAGCGCGTCGCCGCTCGCGCAGCCTTCGATCCCTTCGTCGGTGCTGACGATCACGACCGTCGCCTCCTGGCGCGTGCGCGGGACCGGGTCCCACGCGACCCGCAGGGGCGGCTCGAACGGGAATGCGTACCGTCGTGTCTCGACGGCGGTGATCTGCATCACTCGCCGCCGTAAAACGGATTCGCGAGCGAGTCGCGGCGAGCGACGAGCTGCGCGGCGGCCTCGGCCCTCCGTCCTTCGACACACATTCCGATCGCCTTGCGTACGGCGGCGCGGTTTGCCTGCCGCACGGCCGTCTCGTCATGCGCGGTCGGGTCGACCCACACGGCGACGAGCACGAGCAGCTCGTCCGTCGCCTCGAGCAGACCGTCGGCAACGGCGTCGAGCACACCCTGGCCGATCCCAAGCTGGGCCGCGCCCCACGTGATCGTCTCGTGTGACTCGCTGCGCGCGGTCGCCTTGTTCATCATCAGCGTCGGCGGCCAGACGGGCTCGTACTGCGACTCCTCGGGCCCGACGCAGACGAGCACCGGCGTGTGGCCGGCAGAGGGATGCGCGAACATGCCGATCGCCGCCGCGAAGGTCGCGCTGCCGCGCCGCGCCAGGACGACGTTGACGTGGCTGCCGTTCGGCTTCACCCCGCCCCACCCCTCGCCGATGCGGCCGTCTAGGAGGTCGGCATTCATGCCAGCTCCAGCACGACACGCAGCGCCTCGCCGGAGCGGAGGAGCTCGAAGCCGCGCTCTACCTCGTCGAGCGGCAGCCGGTGGGAGATCAGCCGGTCGAGCGGCAGCACGCCGCGTCGGTAGAGGTCGAGGATCGTCACGAAGTCACGTTCCGGTCGCGACGAACCGTAGAGGGACCCGAGCACCCTGCGCTCCAGGCGCGGGATCGACAGCGCCGGGAGCGGCAGGACCGCGTCCTCGGCCGGGATGCCGATCAGCACCGCGGCGCCCCGCGCCCGCGTCGACAGGAACGCCGCGAGCATCGCATCGGGACGGCCGGTCGCCTCGATCGCGTAGTCGACGCCGCCGCCGGATGCGTCGACGACCGCGGCCGCCGTCTCCTCGGGCGTGCCCGCCCAGACGACACCGCCGGTCGCACCGAAGCGCTCGGCAGTCTCGAGCTTCTGCGGGTTGACGTCGACGACCAGGACCGGCTCCGCGCCTCCGGCGGCGGCGGCGAGCACCGCCGAGAGGCCGACGCCCCCGCAGCCGAACACCGCGACGCGGTCGCCGGGGCGCACCCCGGCGGTTCGCCACACGGCTCCCACGCCCGTCGTCACTGCACATCCCACGAGCCCGGCGACGTCGAACGGGACGTCGTCGGGGATCCGCACGCACGAGCGCTCGGGCAGCACGGCAGCATCGGCGAACGAGGAGATGAACGAGTAGTGGTAGACCGGCTCGCCGTCGCGGGAAAGCCGCGTCGTGCCGTCGAGCAGGCCGCCCCGGCCCATCGCCGGCCAGGCGGTCGAGCAGAGCTGCGGCAGGTCGCGCAGGCACTCGGGGCACTGTCCGCAGGACGGCGCCCACGAGAGCGCGACGTGGTCACCGGGCGCGACGCGCCCGACGCCTCCGCCGACCGCCTCGACGACGCCGGCGCCCTCGTGGCCGAGCACCGCCGGGCAGCGTGTCGCGGCGGTGCCGTCGATCGCGTTCTGGTCGGAGTGGCAGACGCCGCTGGCGTGCAGCCGGACGAGCACCTCGCCCGGCCTCGGCTCGGCGAGCTCCAGCTCCTCGACGTTCAGCGGCCCGCCCGTCTGCTCGAGGACGGCGGCGCGGATCCTCACCCCGGCGGTTCCGCCCCCTGCAGACGGCGCAGCTCGTCGACCGGGATGTGGCAGCGCATTGCGTGCTGCGGCTCGACCTCCACGAGCGGCGGCTCCTCCGTCTCGCAGATCGTCCCGAGGAAGCGCGGACAGCGGGTGTGGAACACACAGCCGGTGGGAGGATCGGCGGCGGACGGGATGTCTCCAACGAGGCTGATGCGCGGCCGCTGCTCGCCTTCGATCGTCGGAACGGCCGAGAGCAGCGCCTCGGTGTACGGGTGGTGCGGGGGCCCGAACACGGTCTCGGCCGGCCCGAGCTCCATCAGCCGCCCGAGATAGAGCACGGCGATCCGGTCCGAGAGGTAGCGAACGACGCCGAGGTCGTGGCTGATGAAGACGTAGCTCGTCTGCTCCTTGCCCTGCAGGTCGACGAGCAGGTTGAGGATCGCCGCCTGCACCGAGACGTCGAGCGCGGACGTCGGCTCGTCGCACACCACCAGCCGCGGCTTTCCCGCGAACGCGCGCGCGATCGCGACGCGCTGCTTCTGTCCGCCCGACAGCCCCGTCGGCCGTGCCGAGAGCGCGCGCTCGGGGAGGCGCACCGCGTCGACGAGCTCCTGCGCGCGGTCCTCGGCCTCGCGCCCGCCGACGCCGGCGAGCTTCGCGAGCGTCCGCTTCAGCATGCGCCGGACGGTGTGCCGGCGGTTGAGCGCGGAGTCGGGGTTCTGGAACACGATCTGGAGGGCGGCGACGTCGCGCGCCGACCGGTCGGCGAGCCTGGCGGGCAGGGTTCGACCGTCGACCTCGACGGTCCCCGACGTCGACTCGACGATCCCGAGCAGCGTGCGGGCGAGCGTCGTCTTCCCGCTTCCCGACTCTCCGACGAGGCCGAGCGTCTCGCCGGGCCAGAGGAGCGCGGAGACGCCGCTCAACGCCCTGATCGAGTGGCCGTCCTGGTGGAACGTCTTCGTCAGCTCGCCGAGCTCGAGCAGCGGCATTGCCGCGCGGTCGATGCCGGGCCCTTCGACGGGGACGTCCGCTGTCGCGCGCGGCAGCTGCTGTGCGAGCTCGTGGAAGTGGCACCGGCTCGTGTGCTCGGTGCCGACGTCGTGGTCGGCAGGCTTCTCCTTGCTGCAGATCTCCTCCGCGAGCGCGCAGCGGTGCACGTACACGCAGGCCGGCAGGTCGGCGCCGATCGGCGGGAGGAAGCCGGGGATCGTGTCGAGCTTGCCGCGGTCCTTGCGCAGGCCGCCGCGCGGGATGCAGCGGAGCAGGCCGACGGTGTACGGGTGCCGCGGGTTCGCGAGGATCTCCTCGCCCGGCCCCTGCTCGACCAGCTCGCCCGCGTAGAGCACGCCGATGCGCTCGCACATCTTCCGGATCACTCCGAGGTTGTGGCTGATGAAGAGCAGGGCGGTCGAATGCCGTTGCTGCAGCTCGCGGATCAGCTCGAGCACCTCGGCCTCGACCGTCGCGTCGAGGCCGGTCGTCGGCTCGTCGAGGATGAGCAGGCTCGGGTTCGTCGCGAGCGCCATCGCGATCACGACGCGCTGCTGCATCCCGCCCGAGAGCTGGTGCGGGTAGCGACGCAGCACGGACTCGGCGTCGGCGATGTGCACCTCGTGGAGCGCGGCGAGCGAGCGCTCGCGCGCCTCGGGACGGCTCGCGCCGCGAAGCGCGAACACCTCCGTGAGCTGCCGGCCGACGCGCAGGGACGGGTTGAGCGCGCTGCCGGGGTTCTGGTACACCATCGACACCGCGTCGCGCCGGTAGCGCCGAAGCGACTCGCCGCGCAGAGCGAGCACGTTCTGGCCGGCCACCTCGATCGAGCCGGCGGTGACGCGGCCGTTCCGCGGCAGATAGCGGACGATCGAGAGCGCCGCAGTCGACTTGCCGCACCCCGACTCGCCGACGAGCCCGTAGCTCTCCTGCCGGCCGATGTCGAAGCTGATGCCGCGCACGACCTCGCGATCGATCCCGCGCACGCGGTAGACGATCTCGACGTCGCGCATGGAGAGCGCCGCAGCGGCGGGAGCGATGACTTGCGCGGCCTCGCTCATGTGTCGAGCACCTGCTGGATCGTGTCGGCGATCAGGTTGATCGCGACGACGAGCGACGCGATCGCGAGCGCAGGGAAGACAACCGCCCACCACGCGAGCGTGACGTCCGCGTACTGGTCGGCGATCTGGAGCCCCCAGTCGGGAGACGGGGGCTGCGGCCCGTAGCCGACGAACGCGAGGGTCGCGACCGCGAAGACGGCGTACCCGAGGCGGACGGTCGCCTCCACGACGATCGGGCCCATGACGTTCGGCAGGATCTCGACGAGCATCACGTACGGTGGCCGCTCGCCGCGCAGCTTGGCGGCCTGCACGTAGTCGAGGTCGCGCTCGGCCAGCACCGCAGAGCGAACTGTGCGCGCGACGATCGGCGTGAACGCGATCCCGATCACCATGATCAGCTTGGCCGGGGAGACGCTGATCCCCTCCGAGCCCGCGGAGAGCGCGGTCAGCACGAGGATCGCGAGCACGATGAACGGCACGGCGAGCACCGCGTCGACGACGCGCCCGACGAAGTTGTCGATCCAGCTCCCGAAGTACCCCATCAGCAGGCCGAGGATCGAGCCGAGGCTGACCCCGACGAGCGTCGCCGCAGGTGCGACCTCCATCACGCTCCGGGCGCCGACGAGCACGCGCGAGAAGATGTCGCGGCCCACGCGATCCATGCCGAACGGATGCGCCCAGGTCGGCGCGTGGTAGCTCGCCGTGAACGAGTCGTTGATCGGGTCGTAGGGAACGATGTGCGAGCCGAAGAGCGCACAGACGATCCAGAACAGCGTCACGATCGCCCCGACGATGAACGTCCTCGAACGGAGGATCTGGCGGAGCGTCTCGCGGCGGATCCGCTGCGGCGTGTCGAGCGGTTGCTGCGCAAGCGGCGGAGCGCCGTCCACGACGACCGGAAGGCGGGGAACGTTGTCTCCGATCACGCTCACTGCTGCGACCCGAGGCGGACGCGCGGGTTGAGCGCCGCCATCAACAGGTCGCCGGTCAGCGTGGCGACGAAGTACACGACGCCGAGGACGAGTACGCACGCGAGGAGCATCGGGAAGTTCTTGATCTGGGCCGCGCTGAGCGTCAGGAACCCGATGCCCGGGTACCCGAAGAGCTTCTCGATCGCGACGATGCCGCCGAAGAGATAGCCGACCTGCGTCGAGATGACCGCGATCGTCGGCAGCAGTCCGTTGCGGAGCACGTGGCGGAGGAGGACGTCGCGGCGCCGCAGGCCCTTCAGCGTGGCCGTCCGCGTGTAGTCGGCGTCGAGCGCCTCCATCGTTCCGGCGCGCGCCATGCGCGCGATGTAGCCGAACAGCACGAGCGCGAGCGCGAGCGCCGGCAGGAAAAGCGAGTCGAGCTTCGTGAAGAACGACGCGCCCTCGAGCGTTCCCGCGATACCTGGGAACACGTTGAGGAATGCCGGCCCGAGCAACGTGACGAGGATTGCGCCGAGCACGAACTCCGGGATCACGGCCAGCGAGAGGCCCGTCACCGTGATCGCGCGATCGGTGGGTCGGCCGCGCCGCAGCGCGGCGATCACTCCGGCCCCGATGCTGACCGGGATGCAGAGCACGAACGCGAACAGCGCGAGGAAGAGCGACCGCTTGAGCGCAGGAACGAGATCGTCGGTGACCGGGCGGCCGTCGCTGTAGTTCGCTCCGAAGTCACCGCGCACGGCATGCGAGAGCCAGTCCGCGTACCGGACCGGCAGCGGCCGGTCGATTCCGAGCTTGTGGTTGAAGTCCTTCACCGCCGCGGGCGTCGCCTCGCGACCGAGCACGAGCCGGCCCGGGTTCCCGGGCAGGACCTGCGCCGCGGCGTAGATCATCATGCTCAGGAGGAGGAGGGAGACGAGCCCGAGGGCGATTCGGTGAGCGACGTATTGCATTGAGCTTCGGGGCGCCCGCACAACC
>JABFWJ010000055.1 GCA_013362295.1 Thermoleophilia bacterium | reverse complement strand
CCGGGGCGGCGCGTGCCGCTTGCCGGCCACACGTTCGGCTGGAGCTTCTCGCCCGACCGGGCGAGGCTCGTGCTCGGAACCGACGGCAGCGCCGAGGTTCGCCTCGTCGATCTGCGCCGCTGGCGCGTGCTCGGCGACGTCCAGGTCCCGATGGCCGCACCCGGATCGGTCCTCGCGACGGCCTGGGCAGGAGCGACGCGTGCGCTGGCGGTCGTCGTCAGCCCCGGCTGCTGCGGACTCGGCGATACGACCGTCGCCGGCATCGACGCCCGGCGGCCTCGGCTGCTCTGGCAGCGACGGCTCGGCGGATCGCTGCAGGCGGGCGAGCGCTTCCGGCACAGCCTCGTCCTCGTGCTGGGTCCGCCCGGACGGCGGCTCGGCTCCTCGCGGCTCGTTCTCATCGGCCCTGACGGGCGCATCCGGTCGGCGCCGCTGCTGGAGATCCGCTCCGGGTCGCAGCCGGTCGGCGACCGCCAATCCGGCCGCTTCCTCCTCCATGAGTGGAATCCCGGCCTCGCGGTCGACCCCTCCGGCGCCCGCGCATTCGTCGTGCAGGCGGGCGCGCCGGTCGCGGAGGTCGACCTGCGGACGCTGCGCGTCCGCTATCACACGCTCTCGGAGCCGATCTCGCTGCTCGGCCGGCTCCACGACTGGCTCGAACCGCCGGCGATGGCGAAGGCGCAGGAAGGGCCGAACCGGGAGGCGCTCTGGCTCGGGCACGGGCTGCTCGCCGTTACCGGCACCGACACGCACGCCTCGGTCAGCGCTGGGGGTCGCGAGGCGCAGTGGGATACGCCGGCCGGTTTGAAACTGATCGACACCCGCAACTGGAGCGCACGCACGCTCGATTCGCGCGCGACGCGCGCCGTCTTCCTGTCGGGGACGCTGCTTTCCTTCGGATTCGTGTGGGACTCTCGCAACCAGACGATGTCGGGAAGCGGACTCACCGGCTACACGATCGACGGCAGCCGCCGCTTCCACCTCTACGGCGACGACCCCATCTCCGGCGTGCAGCCGCTCGGCAAGAGGATCATCGTTGGCGGCGCGGCTGGAAGCCGCATCTTTGGTCGCGGCGCACTCCTGGACGCGCGCACCGGTCGCGAACTCCGCCGCGTCGACTGGAACATCAGCCTGCTCGTCGGCGACGAACCGTTCTGGTATTGAGCTCCGCTGATCGACACACGCCCGACCTCGACAGCCTGATCGACGGACACGCGGACGGCGTGGAACGCGACCGGTTCGCGCGCGTCCACCGCGACTGACCGTCGTCCGCCCACCGGGCTGATCGACCCCGTCCGAGCAGGACTTCGAGCATCTGCAGGTTCGGTTGTCAATCCGACTGCGGACGTCACGCGTATTTCGGGACACCTTGTGAGAGAAGCGAGCGAACACGCCCACGTCGCCCTCGCTCATGGAACCGCCCATGCGTTCTGGCTGCGGGCGCCGGGCTGCGGAGAGATCCGTCCGGTCGGGCTCCCCGAACCGGGGCCGGACGACGTGGTCGTGCGCACAGTGCGCACGGGCGTCAGCCGCGGCACCGAGACGCTGGTGTTTCGAGGCGGCGTGCCGCCGGACCAGCGCGAGAGGATGCGGGCGCCGTTCCAGGAAGGCGACTTTCCGGGGCCGATCAAGTACGGCTACCTGAACGTCGGCGCCGTGGAGCAGGGACCGCCCGAGCTGTGCGGCCGCACGGTGTTCTGCCTCTACCCGCACCAGACCGCCTACGTCGTCCCGGCCGGCGCCGTCTCGGTCGTGCCCGAGGGCGTCCCGCCTGCCCGCGCCGTGCTCGCGGGAACCGTCGAGACCGCAGTCAATGCGCTGTGGGACGCCGCCCCGCTCGTCGGCGACCGGGTCGCCGTCGTCGGCGCCGGGATGGTCGGCTGCTGCGTCGCACGATTGCTCCGCCGGTTTCCGGCCGTGCAGGTCACGCTCGTGGACGTCGATCCTGACCGAGCGGACGTCGCGGCCGCGCTCGGCGTCGAGTTCGCACTCCCGGACGACGCGGAGGGCGGCCGCGACCTGGTCGTGCACACGAGTGCGACCTCAGCGGGGCTCCAGCGCTCGCTCGACCTGCTCGCCCCCGAGGCCACCGTCATCGACCTCAGCTGGTACGGAGACACGGAGGTTCGGCTCTCGCTGGGAGGGGCGTTCCACACCGGTCGCCTCCGCATCCGCTCGAGTCAGGTCGGCACCGTCTCCCCGGCCCGCGCCGCGCGTCGCACGACGGCCGAGCGCCTGGCGCTCGCCCTCGACCTGCTGCGCGACCCCGCCTTCGACGCTCTCCTCACCGGCGAGTCGCACTTCGACGAGCTGCCCGAAGTGATGGCCCGGCTGGCCGCGGGAAGCCTGCC
>JABFWJ010000175.1 GCA_013362295.1 Thermoleophilia bacterium | reverse complement strand
CTGAGCTCGAGCAGCGACTCGAGGTACTGCCTCCGGCGCTGGAGCTCGCGGACATCGTGGTAGATCGCGTACGTGCCGACCCGCTCTCCGTGCACCTGTACCGGTGCGGCCAGGAGCTCGACGTCGATCAGCGAGCCCTCCCTGTGCGTGCGCCTCGTGATTGCATGGACGCGCCCCTCGGCCAGCACATCGCGACTAACCGAGGCTGCCTCCGCGCGCAGATCCGGGGAGGTGGCGACGAGGTCGTCGATCTTGCGCCCGAGCGCCTCCCCGTGCGCGTAGCCGAACAAACTCTCGGCGGCGGGGTTCCACGAGGTCACGACGTCCTCGAGGTCTGTGGTCACGATCGCAACCGGGCTGATCTCGAGCAGCGACTCGAAGTAGTGCTTCTGCCTCGCGTGCTCCTCCGTTCTCTCCGCGAGCGTTGCCTCCAGCTCCTTGCGCTCGCTGATGTCGAGGAGGAAGCCGTGATGAAACCCCGGCCGACCTGGCTCGCCGGGCACGACGGTGGCCTGGTCGAGGAACCAGACGACCCTCCCGTCGTGCGCAATCATGCGGTACTCCTCGCGGAAGGGCTCGCCGGTCTCGCACGAGCGGCGGTGCGCCGCCAACACGCGGTCGCGGTCGCCCGGATGCAGGATCTTCAGCAACAGGTGGTTGTCGCCGGCCCACTCCTCGGCCGTGTAACCGAGGATCGCCTCGATCTGCGGGCTCGTATAGACGTTCGTGCTCCACTCGTCCAGGAGGTCGATGTAGACGGCGATCGGCAGCTGCTCGATCAGCGCACGCCAGTCGCGGTCGCGCAAATCCAGATCCGTCAGCGCCTCTGAATCACGTGCGCTGCGCCGCAGCCCGGTTGCAATCCGTTCCGGGCCCTCAGTCATAGTCTCGCCGAGCGTACGCCTCGCGAATCGCGCACGCAACGGAACACGGTTCGCCCGGCTTCGGCTCGTCACTCGCCTGAGCCGGCGACGAACGCCACCTTACGAGCGATTCGACGGTGATCGCGCGGTCGCTAATGGGTCCGTCTCGTGCCCCCGCTACTCGAAAGGCCTCGGTGACGGGGCCTTTCGGTGACGGGGCCTTTTTGACGGAGTAGGGCCTACGCTGCGCCGAAGTGTCCTGCAGGCGCGGCCGCAGCTGCTCGGGTCAGTAGCCGAGCTCCGGATCGATCGTGCCGAGCAGGGGCTCGCCGCGGGCGAAGCGACCGACGTTCTCCGCCACCCGGTCGGCAAAGAGCGGGCGCCACTCGCGCAGCGTCGCCGCCGTGTGAGGTGTGACGATCGCGTTCGGGAGGCCCCAGAGCGGGTGGCCGTCCGGGAGCGGCTCCGGGTCGACGGCGTCGAGGGCCGCCCCGCCGATCCGTCCCGCGCGCAGCGCGGCCACGAGCGCCTCCGTGTCGACGAGCTCGCCGCGTGCGACGTTGACCACCCACGCATGCGGTTGCATCTGCTCGAGCGCGTGCTCGTCGATGAGGCGGCGCGTCTCGCGGGTCAGCGGCGCGCCGAGCACGACGAAGTCGGAGATCGCGAGAAGCCGCGGCAGTAGCTCCGGCCCGCCGAAATCGCTCGCGCGCGCAACGCCGTGTCCGCTCCGCGTGATCGCGATCGTGCGCGCGCCCAGGTCGTCGAGGTGCGCGATCACGGCGCTGCCGATGCCTCCGGCGCCGACGACTCCGACCGTCGACTCACCGAGCATGCGCGCGTCGAGCCGCTGCCAGCTCTGCACCCGCGCATAGGCGTGGAGGTTGCGAGCCGCCGCGAGCAGCAGCCCGAGCGCGTGCTCCGCGATCGGGCGCGCATAGACACCGGCGGCGCTCGTCCAGACGCGCTTCCCGTCGAGGAGGCCGGCCCGGATCAGGTTCTCGTTGCCGGCCGAAGAGGACTGCACCCAACGCACGCCGTCGTGCAGCGGCACGTCGACGTTTCTGTTGCCTTCGACGAGAACCAGCGCGTCGGCGGTCCCCGCCCCGCTCACCGTGCCGCCGCCCAGCTCGACCGCCGCCTCGAGGTCGGCGGCAGACGGGAAGACGCAGACGCGCGGCCGCATCAGCCGTTCGTCTTCTTCTGGCCGGGCAGGAACGGAATCAGCACGCTCACCGCCCCGGAGCCTTACACAGCAGGCGAACAACGATGCAGCGTTCATGGCGCCTAGCGGTCGCGGTCGAGCCGTTTCAGGGGCCGGTTCGTACTCCGGGCTTGCGCGCAGCGATCAACGTGATGGCACAAGCGATCGCGGCCAAGGCGCCGTAGCCGGCCGCGATCTCGAACAGGCTCAGCGTTCGCGCAAGCTGGCCCGCGATCGCTGCCGGGACAGCAGCGCCGCTGTACGAGATCGCATAAACCACTGCGAGCATCCCCGCCCGTTCCGCGGCGGTCGTCTCGGCCAGGAGTGCGCGGAGGCTTCCCGCGAACGTGCCGCCCTGTGCTGCGCCGGCAACGAGGGTCGCCACCAAGAACGGAGCGATCGCGCCGAGTCGGATCGAGATCAGGATGACCACGAGCGCGCCGAAGAAGGTGATCATGCCGAGTCGCTGCGCAGCTGCCGGAGTCAAGCGTCCGGAGAGTGGGGCGCCAATTGCGCTCGGCACCATCAACGACGCAAAGACGAGGGCTGCGATGAGGGTGCTGCGTGTGCCGAGCTGGTCGGCTGTCAGCGTCGGGCCGAACGCCTGATAGAAGCCGCCCAGCGCCCACGTCGCGACGAAGGTGGCGCTCGCGACCGGCAGGAAGCGGCGGGCGGCGGCAGGGACCCGCAGCTGGGGGCGCAACGAAGCCTGGGCTCCACGAGTGCGTGCGACGGTCTCTGGGCTCACGGCTACGAGCAGCGCGCAGAGCGCGAGCAGCGCGGCGTCGATCAGATAGATGAGCGAACGGGGATGCGGGCCGTAGCGGACGAGGGCACCGGAGCCGAGCGCTCCGATCGTCAGGCCCACCATCGGCGCGCCCGTCGTCATTGCCGCCGCAAGCCACCGCGGCGATCGCGGCGCGCTGTCGACAATGTAGGCGGCAACTGCGCTTGACGCGAGCCCGGCACCGAAGCCCTGCAGCATCCGCCCGATGACCAGCGGCCGTGGGCCGTGCATGTCGATGAGGTAAAGCGAGCCGGCGCACGTCACGAGCAGTGCTGCGATCGACACGAGCCGGCGGCCGAGATGGTTCGAGAGGCGCCCGAAGATCAGCAGCGCGGTCACCGCCGCGACGAAGTACGCGACCGCCGTGAGCGACAGGTCGCTCTTCGTGACACCCCCGGTGCGGTGGTAGATCTCGTAGAGCGGGATCGGGCTTGCCGAGGCGGCGAACACCGCTACGAACGACAGCGACGCGGCGACGAACGAAACCCACATCGGCAGCGTGAGGGGCAACCCGCGCCGTTCGGGTCCGACTGAGACCGCACCCAGCACTACGGCTTCACCATGACCTTGATCGACTCGCGGTCGTTCATCGCCCGGTAGCCGTCCGGTACCCCGTCGAGATCGACGGTGCGGTCGAACACGCGACCCGGCTCGATCCGCCCTTCGACGATGTCCGGCAGCAGCTCGTCGATGTACGCGCGGACCGGCGCCGGCCCGCCGCCGACTGTCACGTTCTTGTAGAACGACGGCTGCGCGGCAGGGATCGCCTCGTAGTGCGGAACTCCGACGCGTCCGACGGCGCCGCCCGGACGGGCGACCTCGATCGCGGTCAGCGTCGCGTCGCCGGTGCCGACGCATTCGAGCACCGAATGGACGCCGTGGCCGCCGGTCAACTCGACGACGCGTTCGACCGCTGCTGCTCCGCGCTCGCTGACGACATCGGTGGCGCCGCACTCGCGTGCGAGCGCGATCCGGTCGGGGCGACGGCCCATGATGATGATCTGCTCGGCGCCGAGGCGCTTCGCGGCGATCACGCCGCAGAGACCGACGGCGCCGTCGCCGACGACTGCGACCCGATGGCCCGGCCTGACGCGGGCGACGACCGCGGCGTGGTGGCCGGTGCCCATGACATCGGAGAGCGTGAGCAGCGACGGCATCAGCGCGTCGTCCTCGCCGACCTCGAGCGGGTAGAGCGTGCCGTCTGCGTAGGGGATGCGTACCGCTTCGGCCTGCGCGCCCGGGATGCCGTTGTTGCCGATGAAGCCGACGTGGACGCAGGCGGTCGGCAGTCCTTCGTGGCAGAACTCGCAGGTGCCGTCGGAGATAGCGAACGGCATCACGACCACCTGGCCGGGCTTGAGGGTGCGGACGTCGCTGCCGACGTCGGTCACGAGCCCGATCGCCTCGTGGCCCATGCTCTGCCCGGTCTCGCTGCTCGGCATGTCGTTGTACGGCCAGAGGTCGCTGCCGCAGATGCAGGCGCGGACGACGCGGATGATCGCGTCGGTCGGTTCGACGATCGACGGATCCGGGACGTTCTCGATCCGGACGTCGTGAGTGCCGTACATGATCGTCGCGCGCATCAGCGACCACCCTCTTCGAGCGACGGCGCCTGCGCGTACTCGTCGTCGCTGACGTGGCGGCCCCAGTCGACCGGCTTGCCCTGCTCGTCGGCCTGCTGGATCGCGACGTGCGTCATCAGCCGGGTCGGTGCGGCGCCGTGCCAGTGGTTCTCGCCGGGCTCGAAGAAGACGCGGTCGCCGGGCCGAATCACTTCGATCGGACCGCCCTCGCGCTGGCACAGGCCGACGCCCTCGGTCACCCAGATCGTCTGACCATGCGGGTGCATGTGCCAGGCGGTGCGCGCGCCCGGCGTGAAATGCACGGCGGCAGCGCCGACCGGCGACACCTGGGTGGGCCCGGCGATTGTGTCGACGTAGACCGTGCCGGTGAACCAGTCGGCAGGACCGGCCACGGTGTCGAGTGTGTTCCTCGTGATCTGCAACGGCTTCCTCCCTCGTGTTCGAAGCGCAGGGTGCCGCCCCGAAGCTTCGGCGGCTAGAGACGGTTCTTCCTGGGAACAGCCTTCCTAGGAGGGATCTCTCCACCCTGGGACCGAGGAACCTCGGCGAGAATGAGGACCTGTGAGCAACCGCAACGAGGATCGGAACGAGCTCGGTGCCTTCCTTCGTGCGCGCCGTTCCGAGCTGAGCCCGAGCGACGTCGACCTGCCGGAGGGCGGGACGCAGCGGCGGGTGGCGGGTCTCCGCCGCGAAGAGGTCGCGCAGCTCGCGGCGATCTCGATCGACTACTACACGCGCCTCGAGCAGGGCCGGATCCAGCCGTCCGCACCCGTCCTCGCGTCGCTCGCGCGCGTCCTGCGCCTCGACGACGACCAGCGCACCTATATGAACGAGCTCGCCGGCAACCCGGCAGCGGCGAGGTCGCGCCGGCGCGCGCCGCAGAAGGTGAAGCCGTACCTGGAGCGCATCCTCCACCGCGTCGGCGCGCCCGCGATCGTGATGACGCCGACCCACGACGTCCTGGCGTGGAACCCGCTTGCCGCTGCGCTGATGGTCGACTTCGGCGAGTTCCCCGAGCGGGAACGGAACTTCGTGCGCTTGCTGTTCACCGATCCGCGCCTCCGGTCGCTGTATCCCGAGTGGGAGGAGCTCGCGCGCGCCGTCGTCTCGTACCTGCGGATGGAGGCGGCCCGGAAGCCTGACGACCCGCGCCTCGCCGAGCTCGTCGGCGACCTGTCGATCAGGGACGCGCAGTTCCGACAGTGGTGGGCCGGCACGCACGTCGCGGAGAAGCGCCGTGGCACACGAAGGTACAACCATCCCGTGGTCGGTGAGATCACGCTCGACTGGGACGCGCTCACTTCCGACGCCGAGCCCGACCAGCAACTCATCGTCTACACCGCCGAGCCGGGCTCGCGTTCCGAGCAAGCGCTACGGGAGCTCGCGGCGTGGGCCGCCGCAAACAGTGGCGCGTCTCGCTGACGCGCGCTCCGCGCGACTCCTCCGTGGCACGTCCGTGGCGGAGCGAGCGGGCTCGGCTCAGGCGGGCGTCGTCGGCTCGAGCGAACGCTCGCTGGCCCAGGGCAGGCGGTCCCAGTACGCGGGCCGCGCCCGCTGCGGTCGCGGGAAGCGCGCGTACGCCTGCTTGGGGTCCGGCGTCTCCTCCTCCGCGCTCGCGTCGTAGCGCGCAGCCAGCTCCGACACCGGATAGAGCAGCTGCTCGTCCTTCGAGCGGGCGCCGGTCATCAGGATCACGGACGGGCCGTCACCCGCTCCCACGAAGACGTGCTCCGTGCCGGCGGGGCAGTGGAAGAAGTCCCACGGGCGGAGGAGCCGTTCCTCACCCTCGACCAGCAGCTTGCACTCGCCCGCCAGCACGAGGAACGCCTCCTGCTGCGACTCGGAGTGGTAGAGGCAGTTCGGCTCGCCCGGCTCGAGGACGCTGAGGTTGATGCCGAGCTGCGGGAACTGGAACTCATTGCTCTCGAACCCGCAGCCCGAACCGAACGCCTCCGACGTCCACCATTCGGCGTCGCGGACGTTGACGACGAACCAACCGTCGCCGGACGGCGCGAGACCGGAGCCGGCGTCTTCGAGAGGCGCCTCGGACACGGCGCGAGTCTACAGTCGCTCCGCGCCGCCGCTTGGGTGGTTCCATACTCCTCGCGTGGTGCTCGTCGTCGTCGACGCGGAGAACGTGCGGCGCTCGATCTGGCCCAACCTGTCGCGGGAGGAGCTCGTCCGGCGTACCCGCGACTGGGCGGCCGGCGAGGGGCACGACCTGCTGGTCGTCTTCGACGGGCAGCCGCCCGACGATGCGCCCGACCTCGTCGGTGCGAGCAGCGCCGACGACGAGATCGTCGAGCTCGCTCGGGGCTTCGACCGCCCGTGGTGGCTCGTCACGTCGGATCGCGGACTCCGCGAGCGCGTCGGCGACGCCCCGGAGCGGATCATCGGCGGCGGCTCGTTCGTCCGAACGATCTGAGTCGCACGCCGGTCGCCGAAGCGATGAATCCGCGAGGCTGGTCCTGTCTAACGGTCTGAACCCGAGACGAAGGAGCGAGCGATGAAAGTCGTGGTGAACGAGTTCATGAGTTTGGACGGCGTGGTGCAGGCACCGGGCGGCGCAGAGGAGGACACGGAGAGCAGCTTCGCCCACGGTGGATGGTCGATGCCGTACTTCGACAACGAGGTGATGGGCACGGCGATCAACGAGGGCATGAGCACGGCCGAGGCGTTGCTGTTCGGCCGGCGCACCTGGCAGGGGATGGCCGCGGCGTGGCCCGGGCGGGCCGGCGACCCGTACGCCGACCAGATGAACGCGATCAAGAAGTACGTGGTGTCGCGGACCTTGACCGAGGCCGACCTGAGCTGGAACAACACCACGCTGCTGCCGGGCGACCACGCCCTCGCCGAGATCGCGCAGCTGCGCGGCCGGGAGGGCGGCGATCTGGTGATCTGGGGCAGCGCGAGCCTCGTCACGACCCTGCTCGCCGAAGGCCTGGTCGACGAGCTCAACCTGATGATCGAGCCGATCCTGCTCGGCGGCGGCAAGCGGATCTTCCCGGAAGACGGCGTCGCCCGGCCGCTGCACCTGGTCAGATCGGTGACGACCGGCACGGGCGTGGAGATGTGCACGTATCGCTCGACGTCGTAGGGGCTCGAAAGCTTTTTCAGAGGCGGTGGCCGCACGCTGCCGCGAACTCTCTGAAAGAAGGAGCACGATGAATCGCATTCCTCTCCACGGCGATCTCCCCGGAGTCGCCCCCAGCCGCACGGCTCGCTCCGGGTACCGCCTGCTGACGGTGGTCGCAGCGGCCGTCGTCGCGTTCGCGCTGGCTGCGGGCGCCGCCGAAGCCGCCGTCGTCAACCCACCTGCCAATGGACACGGCGTCCTCGTGTTCCCCGTGCGGGACTTTGTCAGCGCCACGGGTTACAACGCCGGGCAGAACGTCACCGTCGACGTCGTCCGCAACGGTGTCGTGATCGGCACGTCGAACGCCACCGCCGACGACAGCGGAACGGTGGAGGTCAATCACCCGGGCGGCGCCTGTTGGCTCAACACCACCCCCGACATCCTGCCCGGCGACGTCGTCGAGGTCCTCACCGACCCGGTCACCGGCGACGCGACGACGACGGCCAATGTCGTCGTCACCCAGCCCGCGACCAACGTCGGCGGAACCGTCGTCATCAAGGGCACCGCGCAGGACGCCGCCGGCAACCCGTTGCCGATCGGCGAGCTGCAGCAGCGCATGATCTCGAAGACGCTGTTCGGCGTGAACGGCCGCCGCGACTTGCGGGCGCCCGGCAACGGAACGCTCGCCTACGACGCGGCCGGATCGATCCACTGGACGGCGAGCTACACCGGTTTGAGTGCAGGGGACATCGCGCTCGCGACCGCCGGCGAGTCGCGCATGATCTGGCTCGGCCCGACGCCGGCGCTCGTCAACCAGGCGACGCTCTACGAGTTCGGCCAGGTTGGCGGTCCCGCAGCGCCGTGCACGTCGCCGCTCGCGGCCACCGCGATCACGAACATCTCGCGGAGCGTCGTGAACAGCGTCAATGTCGGCACCGATCTCGTCGTGTCCGGCGTCTCTCAGAGCGCGGCGATCTCCGTGGCCGTCACGACACCGGCCGGGATCGCGAACGCCGCGGTCTTCGCGCCGGGTCCGGCGGGCACCGAGACGTGGACGGCAACGATCCCGGCCACGCAGCTCGCTGCGCTGCCCCAGGGGTCCTTCCCCGTCACGGCGACGTTCACGGGTCTCGGCGCGCCCGGTCCCGACGTACGGACGCTGATGAAGGACACGGTTGCGCCCGCCGCTCCGACCGCGACACCCGCCGCCGGGACGTTCTCCGAGGCGCAGGCGGTCACCCTGAGCGACGCAGATCCGACCGCACAGATCCACTACACCGTCGACGGCAGCGCTCCCACCGCGGCGAGCCCGATCTTCACGGGGCAACTGAAGGTGACTGCGGCGCAGACGATCCAGGCGCTTGCGGTCGACCCGGCCGGCAACGCGGGGCCGCTCGCATCGTTCGCGTTCAGCATCGTGCCTCAGGTGCCCGCACCGCCCGCACCGCCCGCACCGCCCGCAGCGCCGGCAACCACGCCCGCCGCGGTCACGCCCGCCGAGGTCACGCCCGCCGCGGTCACGCCGGCCGC
>JABFWJ010000022.1 GCA_013362295.1 Thermoleophilia bacterium | reverse complement strand
GGGGGCGCCGGCACGGCGCGCAAGGTGCTCGTCGAACGCGATCCCGCCGGGCTGCGCGGCGTGATCCTCGAGGCGACGGCCAAGGACAGGTGGAAGGCATGGCTGGGGCACGGAACGAAGAGCTGGGACGCGATCACCGGCCCGGCCGTCGCGCGCGCTCGCTGGACGCACCTCGTCCTCGTCTTCGACGGTGCCGCCGCGACGTTCTACGTCGACGGCGCGAAGGCCGGCTCGGTGTTCACGCCCTTCCGGCCGAACGACCGCGGCGATCTCGGGCTCGGCGTCGGCCGGTCCGCGACCGGCACACCGGGGTTCTTCTTCGACGGCGCGCTCGACGATGTCGCGATCTATGCGCACGCGCTGTCGGCGGCCGACGTGACCGCGCACTTCAAGGCGGCGAACCGCTAGGAGGGCCTATCCCTCTAGAAGACGGGCGTCTCCCGCCAGGTCCCCCAGACCTCGCGGAAGGCGTCGCACATCTCGCCCATCGTCACGTAGGCGCGCGCCGCGTCGACGATCCCCTCCATCAGGTTGCGGTCGTCGCGCACGGCGTCCTCCTTCAGCCGCGTGAGCGCGGACTCGACCGCGGCCGCGTCACGACGCCCGCGCAGCGCCTGCACGCGCTCGCATTGGGCGGCCTCGAGCACCGGATCGACGCGATGAATCTCGACCTCGGGCTCGGAGCCGGACTGATACCGGTTTACGCCCACGATCACGCGCTGCTCCTGCTCCACCTCCCGCTGGTAGCGGAAGGCGGCCTCTGCGATCTCCGACTGGAAGAAGTTCTCCCTGATCGCCGCGACCACGCCCCCGAGCCGGTCGATGCGGTCGAAGTACTCGTAGGCCTGCCGCTCGAGCTCGCTCGTCAGGTGCTCGACGTAGTAGGAGCCGCCGAGCGGATCGATCGTGTTCACGACGCCGGTCTCGTGCGCGATCACCTGCTGGGTGCGCAGCGCGATCCGCACGGCCTCCTCGGTCGGGAGCGCGAGCGCCTCGTCCCAGGAGTTGGTGTGCATCGACTGCGTGCCGCCGAGCACCCCGGCGAGCGCCTCGATCGCAGTCCGCACGATGTTCACCTCCGGCTGCTGCGCCGTCAGCGAGACACCGGCCGTCTGCGTGTGGAAGCGCATCAGCAAGGAGCGCGGGCTCTTCGCGCCGTACTTGTCGCGCATCACCGTCGCCCAGATCCGGCGGGCGGCGCGGTACTTCGCGATCTCCTCGAAGAAGTCGAGGTGCGCGTTGAAGAAGAAGGAAAGCCGGGGCGCGAACTCGTCGACGTCGAGGCCGCGCTCGATCGCCCACTCGACGTACGTGAAGCCGTCGGCGAGCGTGAACGCCAGCTCCTGCGCCGCCGTCGAGCCGGCTTCCCGGATGTGGTAGCCCGAGATCGAGATCGGGTGCCACAACGGCATCTCGCGCGTGCAGAACTCGACCATGTCCGTCACCAGGCGCATGCTCGGCTCCGGCGGGAAGATGTACTCCTTCTGCGCGATGTACTCCTTGAGGATGTCCGTCTGGATCGTCCCGCGGAGCTTGTCGCGCGAGACGCCCTGCTGCTCGCCGACGCAGAGGTAGAACGCGAGCAGGATCGCCGCCGGCGAGTTGATCGTCATCGACGTCGACACCTCGCCCAGCGGGATCCCGGCGAACAGCGTCTGCATGTCCTCGAGCGAGTCGATCGCGACGCCCTCGCGGCCGACCTCGCCCAGCGAGCGCGGATGGTCCGAGTCGTAGCCCATCAGCGTCGGCATGTCGAACGCCGTCGAGAGCCCCGTTTGCCCGTGCTCGAGCAGGTAGCGGAAGCGCGCGTTGGTCTCCGCGGCCGTCCCGAAGCCGGCGAACTGCCGCATCGTCCACAGCCGCCCGCGATACATCGACGGATACACGCCGCGCGTGAACGGGAACGCGCCGGGATAGCCGAGGTCGCGCCCGTAGTCGATCTCCACCGTGTCGGGCGTGTACAGCGGCTCGTTCTCGATCCCGGACATCGTCGAGAAGAGCTCCCCGCTCCGCTCCGGCGTCGCCTCGTACGACTGCTCGCGCCACTTCTCGGTTTCGGTCGTCTCGCGTGGTTCTTCCGTGGTCGCCACGATGCGATTGTAGGTGGCCTACCCGCGCGGGCGGACCCACCTAGACCATCGGCTAGACCGGCTTGACCTCGTCCCGGAACCATCGTTTGATGGTTCGCAGAGGGGTAGCGGGTTACTGCGGAGGCCCAACTCGGGCCACAGAGGGAGAAGCATGGATGGACTAGCGGGGACGCCGGAAGCGCCCTCACTGCGTGAGTACGTCCAAATCGCGCAGCGTCGGAAGTGGATCATCGCGCTGGGAGCGGTCTTGGTGCCCTTCGCGGCCATTGTCATCTCCTTCCTGCAGCACCCGACCTACGGCTCGTCGGCCGAGGTGCTGATCAACAGGCAGAACATCGCGCAGACGCTGACCGGGACGATCGATCCGACGGCGTCGGACGCGACCCGCGTGCTCGCGACGCAGGTCGCACTCGCGCGGCTGCCCGACGTCGCGAAGCGTGCGCTCGCGCTTGCCGGCACCGACGGCTCCGGACTGACGCCGCCGCGCTTCCTGCGGCACACGTCGGTGACGGAGAAGCCGGAGGCGGACGTCCTCGTCTTCACCGCCAAGGCGCGCACGCAACGCGGTGCCGAGACGCTCGCGACGAGCTATGCGCGCGCGTTCGTCGACTACCGCCACCGGCTCGACACATCCGCGCTGAAGCAGGCCCTGCACGACGCCGACGCGCAGCTGCAGAAGCTGCGTGACGCCGGTCAGATCCAGAGCCCGCTGTACAGCAAGATCTCCGCCTCGGCGCAGCAGCTGCAGACCATCCAGACGCTGCAGGGAGCGAACGCGTCCGTGATCAAGACCGCGGAGACGGCGCCGCAGATCTCGCCGCGCCCGCGCCGGAACGCGTTCATCGGGCTCGGGCTCGGGATCATCCTCGGCATCGTCCTCGCGTTCGTGGTCGAGGCGCTCGACACGCGCATCCGGTCGACCGACGCGATCCTCCGCCAGCTCAACCTGCCACTGCTCGCGCGCATCCCGAGCCCGCCCAGCCGACTCGCGCAGAACAACCGGATCGCGATGCTCGAGGAGCGGCATGGGCCGCATGCAGAGTCGTTCCGCGTGTTGCGCACGAACCTCGAGTTCTTCAACCTCGACCTGCAGGCGCGCACGATCCTCGTCACGAGCCCGATGAGCAACGAGGGCAAATCGACGACTGCGGCGAACCTCGCGGTCGCCTTCGCCCGCGCCGGACGGCACGTGCTCCTCGTCGACCTCGACCTGCGCCGCCCGACGCTGGACAGGTTCTTCGACCTGCGCGGTCTGCCGGGCGTCGTCGACGTGCTCGACGGCGACGTCTCGCTCGACGAGGTGATCGCCGAGCAGCCGACCCACGACAGCCACGACGGTCGGGGCTCGCTGCACGTGCTGCCCGCCGGGCGCGTCTCGAGCGAGGCCGGCGAGCTCCTGCTCACGCGGGGCCTGAACTCGCTCCTGGATCGGCTCGCGAAACAGGCCGACATCGTGCTGATCGACTCGCCGCCGATGCTCAACGTCGGCGACGCCCTGGGACTCTCGGCGCGGGTCGACGCGATGCTCGTCGTCGTCCGCCTGAACGAGATCAAGCGGACGGAGCTGAAGGAGCTCGGACGGATGCTGGACGCGGCGCTCGCTCCGAAGCTCGGCTTCGTCGTCACCGGTGCGGACGAGGAGCCCGACTACGGCTACACCGGCTACGCGTCGTACTACCTCGACCAGCCGCGCGAGGGCGGGCGGGTCTGATGCCGACGCGCGTCCTGGTCGCCGACCCGGTCGGGCTGCTGCGCGCCGGCGTGCGCTCCGCACTCGAGCGGGCCGGCGGGTTCGTCGTCACCGAAGCGGCGGACGAGCCCGCGCTGCTCGCGGCCGTCCAGGTCGAGCGGCCGGATCTCGTCCTCCTCGACCTGTACCTGCCGCCGCTCGGCGCGATCGCGACGCTCGCCCAGCTCGACACGGAGCACGGGCCGCGGGTGATCGCGTGGGCGCTCGAGCCCGAGGGCGATCAGGTGCTTGGCGCGCTGTCCGCCGGGGCGATCGGGTTCCTGACGAAGGACATGAAGGCCGACTCGATCATCCGTGGCCTGCACACCGCGCTCGACGGCCAGGCGCCGATCCGCCGCAGCCTGCTCACCGGAGTGATCCACGCCTTCCAGCAGGTCGAGCGGCGCGACCGCTACGGCGACCGTGCGATCAAACTGTCGTCACGCGAGCTCGAGGTGTTGGGGCTGATCGCCCTCGGGACGCGGAACCGGGAGATCGCCGACCGGCTGCAGATCTCGGAGTTCACGGTCAAGCGCCACGTCCAGAACATCCTCCACAAGCTGAACGTGCCGTCGCGCGAAGTCGCGGCGCATATCTATCGCTCCGTCTTCGGAGCCGAGGGCACTCCGCACCTGGCGGTCACTCTGTGACGCGCCCCGCATCCCGCAGGCTGCGGCCGCTCGTCGGCGCCGTCTGCTTCGCGCCGCTGATGGCGGAGGGGATCGTCAGCGCCCTCGACGGCGTCGCGGACGTCTGCCTGCTCCCGGCCGAGGTCGAGGACCTCCCCACGCTGCTGCGCACGCTCAGCCCCGATGCGATCGTCGTCGACGGGGACTGCCCCGCGGCCCGCGCATACACAGACGAGCACCGCCTTCCGTTGTTCGTCGTCCCCGTCGAGTCGGTGGACGGCCAGGTCCCGTCACCCGACAGCCTGCGCGCGCTCGTCGTCGGCTCGCTGCTCGCCGGGCAGGTGCACGGATGACCCTGCACGAACCGCTGATTCGCGTCCCGCTCGTCGACGACCGGACGCTCGAGATCCTGGCGCGGCGCCGGTCGGTCGAGTCGCCCCGCCGGCGCGGCTGGGTCGTGCGCCGCATGCTGCTCCTCGCCGACCTGGTCGGGCTGAGCTTCGCGTTCGTCGTCGCGGAGGCGATCTTCAACCCGGCGTCGAGCGGCGAGCTGTTGCGCGACACGGCGCTCTTCCTCCTCGCGCTCCCCTCGTGGGTGATCGGGGCGAAGGTCGGGCGGCTCTACGACGGTGACGAGGAGCGCACGGACCACTCGACCGTCGACGAGCTCGTTGCGGTCTTCAACCTGATCACGCTCGGCACGTGGGTCTCCTTCGTGGCGTTGCACGTGATGCGGGTCGGCACCCTGCCGGTCGGCAAGCTCGTGCTCTTCTGGGCGCTCTCGATCGCAGGCATCGTCATGACGCGCGCGGCGGCGCGCGGTTATTGCCGTCGCCAGATCGAATACCTGCAGAACACGATCATCGTGGGCGCCGGCGACGTCGGTCACCTCGTTGCGCGCAAGATGCTGCAGCACAAGGAGTACGGCATCAACATCGTCGGCTTCGTCGACGCGTCCCCCCGCGCACCGAAGTCGGGGCTCGAGCACATCCCGCTGCTGGGCGCCCTCGACGACCTCACGGCGCTCGTGGCGCTCTTCGACGTCGAGCGGGTCGTCTTCGCGTTTTCGAACGACTCGCACATCGACATGCTGCGGCTGATCCGCGAGCTGAAGGATCAGAACGTCCAGGTCGACATCGTCCCGCGCCTGTTCGAGGTGATCGGCCCGAACGTCGGCGTGCACCACGTCGAGGGCATGGCGCTGATCGGGTTGCCGGCGCTCGGGCTCTCGCGCTCGTCGAAGCTGCTGAAGCGCATCGTCGACCTGTCCTTCGCGACGTTCGGTCTCATCGCGCTGTCGCCGCTGCTGCTCGCGATCGCGGTCGCAGTGCGGCGCTCGTCGCCCGGGCCGGTGTTCTTCAAGCAGGTGCGGATGGGCGAAGGTGACCGGCCGTTCGAGATGCTCAAGTTCCGGACGATGGTGGTGGAGGCCGAGGACATGAAGGCCGACCTCCTGTACTTCAACAAGCACCGGGGCGCGGACGCGCGCATGTTCAAGATGGCGAACGACCCGCGCATCACGCGCATCGGGCGCCTGCTCCGCCGCTATTCGCTCGACGAGCTGCCTCAGCTCTACAACGTGCTGCGCGGCGAGATGAGCATGGTCGGCCCGCGGCCGCTGATCCTCGACGAGGACCGCTTCGTCCGCGCCTGGGCCCGGGAGCGGTTGTCGCTCAAGCCCGGCGTCACGGGCCCGTGGCAGGTGCTCGGCGCGTCCGAGATCCCCTTCGAGGAGATGGTGAAGCTCGACTACCTCTACGTGACGGGCTGGTCGCTCGTGAACGACCTCAAGCTCGTGCTCCGGACGATCCCTGCGATCTTCAGGTCGCGGAGCGCGTACTAGTGCTGCCCGTTCTCGGCTTCAAGACGTTCGTCGGCAACCTGGAACGCGCCGCGGCCGCGGTCGTCGAGCGGGGGCGCTCGGGCGCCGGCGGCTACGCGGTGCTCGCCAACGTCCACGTTCTCGTCACGGCGCAGCGCGACCGCGATCTGTCGGCCGCGCTGCGCGGGGCCTGGCACGTGTTCCCCGACGGCGCACCGGTCGCCTGGCTGCAGCGGCGGCGGGGACGGGTCGCCGCCGAGCGGATCGCCGGCGCGGAGCTGATGCTCGCGGTCGCGCGGGCAGGTGCACCCTACGGTCTGCGGCACGCCTTCTTCGGGGGCACGCGCGAGACGCTCGCCGCGCTGGAGCAACGGCTCACGGCCGAAGTGCCAGGCCTCCTGATCTGCGAGTCGGTCGCACCGCCGTTCGCGCCGCTCGACACGCTGGGGCCGCACATCGACGCGATCCGGCAGGCGGGCGCCGACGTCGTCTGGGTCGCGCTCGGCGCGCCCAAGCAGGAGATCTTCATGGCGCGGCACGCCGCGGGCCTCGGCGGGCTCGCGCTCGGCGTCGGGGCGGCATTCGACTTCCTCTCCGGCTCGAAGTCGAGGGCGCCGCGGTGGATGCAGCGCACAGGCTTCGAGTGGGCCCATCGGCTCGCGTCGGAGCCGCGGCGGCTCGCCGGCCGCTACCTGCGCACGAACAGCGAGTTCCTCGTGCGCGCCGCGCTCGAGCTCTGCCGGGGCCGCGGATGACCTTCACCACCGCCCTCGCGCGTGCGCTCGACCGTGCCGGCGTCGACTATTCCGTCCTCGTCGACGGCGACAACGACCTCGACCTCGTGGTCGCGCCCGGCTCGATGCGCTTCGTCCGTGACGTGCTGTCGCGCTTCGGGCCGATCGTGCAGATGCACGACTACGAGGTGCCGAGCTCACGGCTGTTCGTCGTCCGCCTGCCGGACGGGCCGCGCTACCGGCGTGTCGACGTGGCGTGCGACCCGCACGGAATCGGCCTGTACGGCTTGACGCCCGCGATCGCACTCGCCGGATCGGCGCGCGGGGAAGACGGCGTGCGCCGGCCCGACGCCGCAACCCTCCTCGCCTACCTGACGGCGAAGCGCGCGCGCAAGGGAGCGACACCCGCAACCCTCGACGAGCTCGCGGAGGTGGCCTGCCGCGCAAGCGGGGAGGGCCGTGTGCTGCTTCGCCACCTGTACGGGAACGCCGGCGATGCGGTCTGCGACGCACTCGCGCGCGGCCATCTCCAGACGCTCGAGCGCGCGCTCGGCTCCGTCGCGGACGCGCTCGACGCCAGACGCCGCAGCCCGTCGGTGCGCGCTGCTCGCGCCTGCTTCGAGATCGTTCGCGCGCTCCGCCGCGTCGTCCGGCCGACGGGCCTCGCCGTGTGTCTCGCCGGGCCCGACGGCGTCGGCAAGTCGACGGTCACGCAGGGTCTGCTCGCCCTGAGCGGCGGACCGTTCCACACGCGCATCCGCCTCGGCCAGCGGCGTGGCTTCTTCCGCAAGCCGGGGGAGCTGCTGCGGCGGCCCCAGGCCGACGCGAACCGGCCGCACCACCGCCGCCCCTCCAACCTCGCCGGCTCGACGGCGCGACTCCTCTACATGTGGCTCGACGCAGTCGTCGGCTGGCTGCCGAAGGTCGAGCTCCCGCGACGGCGCGCGACGCTCGTCGTGCTCGAGCGGCCGTTCGACGACTTCGCGATCGACCCGCGCCGCTACCGCCTCTCGACCCCGGCGGCCTTCGCGCGCATCCTCGCGCGCCTGCTGCCGCGGCCGGACGTGGTGCTCGTCCTCACGGCGCCCGCCGCCGAGGTGCACCGGCGCAAGCCGGAGCTCGCGGTCGAGGAGCTCGAACGGCAGCTCGAGGCGTGGCGCGCGACCGCGCAACGGCGCGGGTACCCGCTGCTCGACGCATCAGGCTCGCCCGCAGAGACGTTCGCCGCGGCCCTCGGGCACGTGGACGCAGCGCTCGCGCAGAGGAATGTCGATCTCGGCGCGGCGCGCGCCGCGTTCGACCTGCTCGGCTCACCGTCGCGGGCGGGTACACCACACCGCGTCACGAAGCGGCGCGGCTCGGCGAGGTTCGTGATTCCGGCGGGCGCAGGCCCGCTGGGCGCGGGCCTCTACCGGCCCGGCCGCCGCCGCGACGCGCTCGCGGCGATTGCGGTCGAGACCGCCCACCGGCTGCACCTCGGGCCGACGATCTTGATCGATCAGGAGACCGGCGCCGCGCCCGCGATCGCGGCAGCGCTCGACCGCCCGCACGTCACGCTGTCGGCCGCCGCCGCGCGCAACGGCCGGCGCGGAGAGCGCGCACTGCTCGCGGTGCACAACGGCTCCGCGCTGATCGCATACGCGAAAGCAGCGGCGATCGGCGAGTCGAACCTCGCACAGGAGCTGATCGTGCTCGAGCGGCTCACCGCGGCCGAGCCCAGGACGTTCAAGGCGCCGCGCCCGCTCGGCCTGCTCACCTGGGAAGGCTTCGAGCTGCTCCTGCTCGAGCCACTCACGCTGCACGGCCGGGCGAACCGACCGCTCGGCAGGAGCGAGCTGTCGGCGCTCACCGAGCTCGCGTCGCTCGAGGTCGTGACCGGCGCGCCGGGAGAGGTGCCCGTGCACGGCGACTTCACCGCCTGGAACACCGGCGCGGCCGGCCGGGGCCGCCTCACCGTCGTCGACTGGGAGCACGCCGGCGCGGGCCTGCCGCTCGAGGATCTCTTCCAGTGGCGGCTGCAACAGCTCGTGCTGTTCGGC
>JABFWJ010000403.1 GCA_013362295.1 Thermoleophilia bacterium | reverse complement strand
CAGCTGGATCAGGGTCGCGTACACGAGCACCCGGAAGAAGTTGCCGGCGACGTAGATCGCCCAGGCGTAGCAGAGGATCGAGAACCCGACGGTGAGCGCCGTTGCCGTGATCGGAACGCCGCGCTTGGTCACCTTCGTGATCGCGGACGGCG
Organism: Thermoleophilia bacterium; assembly: GCA_013362295.1. GTDB lineage: Bacteria > Actinomycetota > Thermoleophilia > Gaiellales > Gaiellaceae > PALSA-600. Next base: position 8,894 of record JABFWJ010000403.1, on the reverse strand, counting down.
CGATCCCGTCGAACGACCAGGCGAACATCGTGCGCGGCGGCTGCAGCGTCGTCTCGGCCATGATCACGGGCCAGAAGAACACGAACGTCGCGACGAGGAAGATCGCGAAGGCCGTGTTCCCGACCTGGGCCGAGCTGAGGACGAAGTAGGCCGCCGAGGTGCCGACCTCCGACGGCAGGCCGCCGCCGAACGCGGCGGTGAGGAAGTCCTTGCCGTATGACCAGAAGAAGATCGCGACGAGCACGAAGACGCTGCCGAGAATCGTGATCGAGGCAGCGCCCATGCGGTTCGCCGTCTTCATCGTGTTCCCCTGCCGCAGCTCCCCGGCGAAGAACGTCGACCAGTAGGCGAAGATCGACACGCCGCAGATCACCGCGACGATCGGGATCGTCTTCACGAACGAGAACGCGTGATGCACCGGCACGCCGTTCTTGACGGCGTTCTGGATCGTCTGGTGGTAAGTGTCGGGGTTGTGCGTGTAGGGCTGCGCGAACGCGTTGAAGTCCGAGATGAACGAGCCCTTCGACGTGAAGAAGGCGATCAGCGTCGAGATCGCGAGCCCGACGAGCGACAGGCCGAGCAGCCCGAACATGAACCGCTTCGCGGTCGTCCAGCCCGCTGCGATCGCGGCACCTGCGATCACGATGCCGATCGTGCCGAGGAAGAACTGCCAGTTGTGGCTCGACGCGACGACGTTGCCCCAGTGGACGAGCCGCGGGTGGCCGCCGACGAGCCCGATCACGACCAGCCCCGGCGCGATTCCGAAGATGCACATCCCGAGCGCCTCGAACGCGATCGATAGGAAGCTCGAGAGCGAGATGCACACCGATGAGACGACGCCGGCGGCCGGATGGAGCGTGCGGCTGACGAGGACGTAGTCGCCCCCGGAACGCGGGATCGCCGCGGTCAGGAAGCCGAACGCGTAGACGACGCTGAGCGCGAGCGGGATCGTGAGCAGCGTCGCCAACAGGAAGTTGCCGCCGGGAAAGCCGGAGAGCGCGCCGAACAGCGCGATCGCGATCACGAACGGCGGCGCGCCCGTGATGAAGTTGATCGCCATTGCCTGCCACGGCTTGACCTCGCGAACGAGCCCGGTGGCGCTGCGGACGAACAGGCCTTCGGTCGCCGGTGCCTTTACAGAAACGTCGGTTGCCACTTGGTGCCTCTCCTTCCGTCAGCCCACCACGAACTGGTGGGAGATGACCCGGTCGAGCCCGAGCCGCACGACGACGCCGTGGAGGCGGCCGGTGTTGTACTCGGAGCCGGAGTTGAGGGCGAGCGTGCGCCCGATGCGGGTCTCACCCCGCGATTCGTGGATGTGCCCGTGCAGCGCCAGCAGTGGTTGCACCTCCTCGATCAGACGACGGACCGCGGTGCTGCCGACGGGGATGGGGACGGGCTGCCCTCCGGCGTAGACCGGCGTGAGATCCGGCTTCAACTTCGGAGCCCGGTCGAGCCCGCTGTCGAACGGCGGGACGTGCAGGTTGAAGATCGCCGTGGCCGGCTGCTCGAGCTGGTCGGAGAGCGTGCGCAGCCGCTCGTAGAGCTCATCCTCGCCGAGCTCGCGCGGGCTGGCCCAAGGCGTCGGGTTCGCGTACGAGAGCGAGATCATCTCGTGCGGCCCGACGCGCGTCACGCGGTCGTCGCAGAAGACGATGCCGCGGGCGGTCGCGAGCAGCTCGTCGACATACCAGGGATCGTCGTTGCCTGCGATCACGAACGGCCGGTGCCCGTTCGCGCGCTCGTCGGCCAGGTCGATCCAGCCCTGCAGCTCGCGGCGCGCGACCTCGTGGAAGAGCGCCTCCTGGTCGGCGCGGTGGCGTGCGATCTCGTCCGCCGGCGCGACCCAGGGATAGAAGCCGTTGAATCGGATCGAGCTCTCGGTCGTCGCGAGCTCCTCCTCGCCGATCACGCGCTCCGCTCCGAGGAAGGTGAGCGTGTACCTGCCGTCCGCGCGCTGCTCGATCGGCACGACCGCCTTGCCGAGCAGGTCGCCGCCCATGATCGCCGCGTCCGCGCCGTAGAACTTGCTCGCGCCGAGAAACTTCCGCCACAGCAGCTCCGACCCGTGGATGTCGGACGCGTAGTAGAGCGTCAGCGTCTCGTCCTCGTGGCGCCGCTTGAAGAGCGGAGACATCAGCCAACCTCCTCCGGCTCCTCGTACCACTTGACCCGCTCGCCGACCCGCGCGCGCACCTTCCATCTCGTGCTCTTCGGCTCCTCGTCGATCCGTCTGCGCAGGTCGTCGAGGCGACCCCGCACCACCTCTTCCTGCTCCGGTGCGAGCTCGTACCGCGCCAGTGCGCCGCGCACGCGTTCGACGTTCAGCGTCGACGTGCGCCAGAGCCCCCAGTCCGTGCCGAGCAGCTGCGCCACGTACGCCGCGTTGATCCCATCGCCGTCGTCAGCCGACAGCCGGTGCGCGTGGACGAGGTTGACGATGTCGCGCTGGTCCTTCTCGTTCAGGGCGAACACCTGCAGCTTCGTGAGCAGGAGGTCGGCGAGCGGGATCGTCCGAGCGCTCAGCGTCAGCCGCTTCGCGAGCGGGATCGCGTGACACATCTCGAACTTCGCGACGAAGACGTCTACGCGCCGCTCGTTCGCAGTGTCGTAGAACAGGAGCCGCCGGTAGCCGTTCAGGGCGTTGAAGCGCTGGTCGCCGAGGTAGCCGAGCCCCTCGAACGCGCGCACGACCTCCGGCCCGCGGCCCGCCGCGGTGACGAAGTCGATGTCGTTGTAGGGGCGCGGGAGCAAAAGCGACCCGTGCGCGGACAGCGCGACCGCGACGCCGCCGAGCACGCGCAGGGGGATGTCCGCGGCCGTGTCGAGGATGCGGTCCGCTTCCGCGACGAGGTTCTCGAGCGGCGCGACTGCGGTCATGCAGCCGCCTCGGCGGGCGGGGCGACCACCGCTGCCGCCTCGAGGACCCCTTCCTCGACGGCCACGAGCGGATCCTCGTGCTCGATCGCCGCGGCCTCGACGCCGCGCGCCTCGAGCGCATCCAGGAACGCTCGCCACCACGAGGCGTCACGGCCGCGCCCGACCGTTGCGAAGCGCCACGGCGCAGCCGCCGGCCAGCGGTGGTCGAGCAGGCCGTTCAACGCGAGGTTGTGCCGGTCGAACACGACATCCTTCAGGTGCGCGTACGCGACGCGCGGGAGTCGCGCGACGACGGCGAGCGGATCCATCTGCATCCAGAAGAAGTGGCTCGGGTCGACGTTCGCGGCGAGGTTGTCGCCCAGGACGGCGAGCTCCGAGAACGTCTCGAGGTTGTAGACGAGCGTGCCCGGATGCAGCTCGACGCAGATCACGAGCTGCGGGTGCTCGCTGCGCGCGAACTCGGCGAGCTCCGTCCAGTACGGCGCGCCCACCTCCGACCACTGCCGATCGTGTTCACCCTCGAGGTACGGCAACCAGCCACCGGCGGCAAAGCGCGGGCGGATGTCTCCCGGGCAGCCCGCGAGCGCAAGCACGCGGTCGACACCGAGCTGGGCGGCGAGCAGGATCGTCTCGCGGAGGTCGCTGTCGTGGCGCTGCGCGAGCTCGCGGTCCGGGTGCAGCGGGTTGCCCCACGCGTTCAACGCGGCGATCCGAAACCCGCGCTCCTCGATCTCGCGCTGCCAGCGCTCGCGCGCCGCCGTGTCGCGGAGCAGCAGCGGCCGCTCGCAGTGGTTCGTCGGCGCGTAGCCGCCGCTTCCCAGCTCGAGGTCCGCGATCGCCGGCGCCCTGTCCGCGAGCCATCCGAGCACCGCGTCCAGCGGGCGCTCGCCGAACGCCTCGGTGACGATCGCCAGCCTCACGCCGGTCTCCTCGCGCGAGCGTACCGCGCTGCCGACTGCTTATCTAGTGAGCGATAGGGTCGCCCCGTGGACGAGGTCGGCATCGGGATCGTCGGCTACGGGATGATGGGCCGCGCGCACGCCTACGGCTACACGCTCGCGCCGCGGGTCCGCGAGCTCGCCGTGGCCCCACGCCTGCGTGCGATCAGCGGCCGCGACGCCGACGCGGTGGCCCGCGCGGCGGGGCGCTACGGCGTCGACGAGTGGACGACGGACTGGCGCGCGCTCGTCGCGCGACCGGATGTCGACATCGTCGACGTCTGCACGCCGCCGGGCACGCACGCCGAGATCGTGGAGGCAGCCGCGGCCGCGGGCAAGGCGGTGCTGTGCGAGAAGCCGCTCGCCGCTGACTACGCGTCCGCGCAGCGCGCCGCCGAGAGCGCGCAGGCGGCGGGCGTGCCGAATGCGATCGGGTTCAACTACCGCAAGCTCCCGGCGCCGGCGCTGCTCGCGCAGATGGTCGCCGAGGGCGCGATCGGCGACGTGCTGCTCTGGCGCGCCGTGTGGCTCTCGGATGAGTTTCTCGACGCGCAGATTCCCTTCGACTGGCGGTTCGACCGGCGGCTCGGAGCGTCGACGATCGCGGATCTCGGCGCGCACCTGATCGACCTCGCGCTGTGGATCGTCGGCGAGATCGACGAGGTCGCCGCGCAGTCGGAGACGTTCACGCGCAGGCGCAGCGGGCGCGCCGTCGACGTCGACGAGGCCTCCGCCTGCCTCGTACGCTTCGCCGGTGGCGCGCGGGGGACGTTCGAGCTCGCGCGCGTCTGCGCACGCCGGCCGTGCGATTTCTTCGTGGAGGTCAACGGCACCCGCGGGACGCTCCGGTTCGAGTACCCGCGACTCAACGAGCTCTGGTTCGGCGAAGCGGGCGACGACGGACGCCTGTACGGGATGCGCCGGATCCGCGCCGAGCATCCCGCGCACCCGTACGCGGCCGACTGGTGGCCGATCGGGCAGGGCGTCGGCTACGGGACGAGCTTCGTCAACCAGGCGGCCGACCTGCTCGAGCGCTGGCCCGACGGGCCCTGGGAGCCGGATCTCGCACAGGGCGCGCGCGTACAGGCGGTGTGCGAGGCGATGGAACGCGCCGCCGCAGACCGCCGCTGGGTGCGCGTCGCCGAGGTGACGGCGTGACCGACGACGTCCGCGCGGCGGTGATGACCGCGCCGGGCGAGCTCGAGGTGCGCACGTTCGCGCGCCCCGAGCCGGAGCCCGGCGCCGTCCTGATGAGGGTCCGTCTGTCGGGCATCTGCGGTACGGACAAGCACACGTTCCGCGGCGAGACGATCCAGTACGCGGGCACGCCGAACGAACGGCGCCTCGAGTACCCGCTGATCTGCGGGCACGAGAACATCGGCGTCGTCGAGTCGACCGGCGGCGAGGTGCTCGCCGACGACGGCAGACCGCTGCGAGCGGGGGACAGGATCGTGCCCGCCGCCAACGTGCCGTGCGGCGCATGCTGGTACTGCGTCAACGACCAGCCGTACTATCTGTGCGAGCGGCTGGAGGACTACGGGAACTCGTTGAACGTCGCCCGCGCGCCGTCGCTGTTCGGCGGTTGGTCGGAGCTGATGTACCTGCTGCCGGGAACGCCGGTGTTTCGCGTTCCAGACGAGCTGCCCGACGAGCTTGCGGTGCTGACCGAGGTGATGGCGGTCACGCACGGCGTCGAGACGGCGCGTCGTGTGGGCGGCGTCGACTTCGGCGAGAGCGTGGTCGTCTACGGCGTCGGGCCGCTCGGCCTCTGTCATCTGATCAAGTCGAGGCTGCTCGGCTGCGGGAAGTTGATCGCGATCGACGTGCTCCCGTCGCGGCTGGAGACCGCGGGCGCGCTCGGCGCGACGCTGACGCTGAACGCCGGCGAGCTCGACGACGACGAGCTCGCCGCGCGCGTGCGCGAGTACACGGTGCGCGGCGCGGATGTCGTGCACGACTGCAGCGGGGTGCCGCAGACGTTCGTCAACGCGCTGCGTATGGTGCGCCCCGGCGGCGTCGTCGTCGAGGCGGGCGCGTTCGTCGATCTCGGTCCCGTGCAGGTGAACCCGAACCGCGACATCTGCACGCCGAACGTGACGGTGGTCGGCGTTGGCGGCGAGACGGTGGGCGGCTATGCGCCGGCGATGGAGCTGCTCGCCCGCAATCGGGACCGTCTGCCGCTCGGGCGCATCGTGACGCACCGGATGGCGCTCGAAGACGCCCGGAGCGCGCTCGAGCTGGCGCAGCGAGACGGCGCGATGAAGGTCGTCCTCGATCCGGCGCTCTAGAGCAACTGCTCGAATCTGGTTCGCCTTCGGCGAATCAGGTTCGGAAAAGGAGCATGGAATCTGATTCGGCGCAGCCGAACCAGATTCCAGCCCTTCGGTCTTCGGTCAATCAGCGCAGCGAGCGCGCGACCTGCTCCGCGAGGTCGAGGGCGTCCTGCAGCCCGGCCTCCATCCCGGAGTCGATGATCGCGTCGCGTGAGATCTTGCTTCCGGCCTGCACGAGAATCGTGACGATCGTGCGTCCGTTCGCCTCCGTGAACGTCGCGGTGTTCAGCGTGGCGGCGTCCTCTTCGGAGACGCCTTCGGGGAGGCCCTCATAGATCTCGGTCGAGACGAGCCGCTCGTTCGGGACGATCTCTCGATACTCGCCGTGAAAGCCGACCTCGGTACCGTCATCGGCGACCGCCACGTACCGCCATTTGCCGCCGACCCGCAGGTCGATCTCGGCGACCGTCACCTCGCCGCGGTTCGCGTGCCACCAGCGCTTGACCAGCTCCGGTGTCGTCCACGCCCTGTACACGAGCTGCCTGGGGGCGTCGAACTCCCGCGTGATCAGGATCTGCTCGTCGGTGGGGAGCGTCACCTTCGCCGTCCTGCTAGTTGCCACTGCCATCTCCTTCCTCCTTCTCTCTGAGTTCCTCCAACACGACGTCGAGCTGGTCGAAGCGGTCCGACCATGAGCGTTCGTAGTTCTTGACCCAGTCGTGGATGGGCTTGAGTGCGCGGCCGTTCAGCCGGTACAGCCGCCGCCGTCCTTCGTCACGCACGTCGACCGCCCCCACTTCTCGGAGCACCCGCAGATGCTTGGACACCTGTGGCTGAGCGAGCCCGAGCAGCCGGACGAGGTCGTTGACCGGACGCTCGCCGCCGGCGAGCAGGTCGAGGATCTGCCGCCGCCGGGGCTCCGCCACTGCGTTGAAGGCGTCCGTCGTCGTCGCTGCCCGTGCCATGGCGGGATCATATACCTATATGGGAATATGTCAACCGAGGATCGTGACGATCCCGGCCGCGCCGTCGACGCGGACGCGCGCGCCGTCCGCGATCGCCCGGGTCGCGCCCGCGGCCCCGACGACGGCGGGCAGCCGGTACTCGCGTGCGACGACCGCCGCGTGGCTGAGGATGCCGCCCGTCTCGGTCACGAGCCCGCCGAGCGACGGGAACAGCGGCGTCCACGCCGGGGTGGTCGTCGTCGCGACGAGGATGTCGCCGTTGCGCACGCGCGAGAAGTCCGCCGACCCTGCGACGACGCGCGCGATTCCCTCCGCGACCCCGGGTGAGGCGCCCGCACCGTTCAGCGCGCTCCCTGCCGAGCCGTAGAACTTCTCGACGACGCTGTCCCGCTCGCGCTCGGCGGGCGGCTCGCCGAGGTACGACTGCGGCCCTGCGGCACGGCCGCGCTCGAGCTCGTCCCGCCGACTCGAGACGATCGGGCGCAATTCGAGCGGCTCGACGAGCGCCGTCCGCAGCTCCTCGCGCTCGAGCATCCAGACGTCGTCGACCTCGTCGAGCAGCCCTTCGGCGACGAGCCGGCGGCCGAACCCACGCAGCGCATCACGGGTCGCGAGCAGACCCGGGTAGTCGATGTCGTAGGTGTGAAGCTCCTTCAGCGCGTACGCACGCCGCGCGCGCTCGTAGAGGTCGCGCAGCTCCGCCGGAACGTCGGGCGGCTCGGCGCGGGTCGGACGAGCTCCGCCCTCGAGCGCAAGCCGCACCGAGTCCAGCGTCAGCGCCGGCTGCTCCACCTCGCGCGGCAGCGACAGCTCGTGCCAGCGCGAGCGCCCGCCGTACCGGGCGAGGTAGGCGTCGAGCTCGCGCAGGAACCGGCGCCCGGGCGCCGTCTCGCGCAGCCGCTGTAGCGCCGCCGGCGGCTGGAAGTCCTGCAGGACGTCGTCGACGCGTTCGCGCCTCGCGGCGTCCGCCAGCTCCCAGACCGCGTCGTCCGCCGGGTTCTCCATCCCTTCGAGCAGCCGGTACGCGGCGAACGGCTCGTCGCCGCCGACCGAGTCATGGAGCAGCTCGGCCGCGGTGAGAGCGGGGAGGACGACGAGAAAGTGGAGCCGCCACTCTTCCTGCACCAGCTTCCAGAGCCGGTCGAGCAGCGCCGCCGCTTCGGCCGGCGCCGGCGCCTCCGGCCGCATGCGCTCGAGCTCCGCGTTGATCTCGTGCACGCGCGGGCGGAGCTCGGCTTCCCAGCGCTGCGGAAGCTCGAGCGCGGCGCGCTCCAGAGCGGAGCGGTCGGCCTCCCATTCCGGATCGAGCTCTCCTTCGTACGCCCAACCGAGCTCGAGCCGCGTGCGGAAGCCGCCGAACGGCGCGCGCAGCTCGCGCGCTGCGTCGTGCAGGCCCGCCCCCATCGCCTCGAACCAGACGGTCGCCGACAGCGGCGTCATCTGCTCCGGGTAGTGCGACGGATCCGGGAGCCAGGTGCGTGGTTCCGCAATCACAGCGTCGTGATCGGGCGGCACTGGACGAGCCAGAGCTGCCGCTTGTCGAAGCAGAACTCCACGTCGACCGGAGTGCCGAAGCCCGCCTCTGCCCGGCGGACGAGCTCGGCGACGACCCGCGCCTCGTCGTCGCGCAGCGTTCGTACGGCGCCCGCGGCGCGCGCGCGGACACGCTCGCTCCCGACCCAGTAGCGGTCCGGCGTCACGAGGCCGGAGACGACGGCCTCGCCGCCGCCGAGGGCGCACTCGATCAGCACGTCGTCGTCGCCGGTCACCGGGTCGCGCGAGAAGGCGACGCCCGCGCGCGTCGCGCGCACCTGGCGCTGGATGACCACGGCGACGTC
>JABFWJ010000203.1 GCA_013362295.1 Thermoleophilia bacterium | reverse complement strand
TCGAAGCGCTCGCCGAAGGCTTCGAGCGCGGTGGGCGTGAGCTCGAGCGTCGCGGAGGACGTCTGCGTCGCGCGGCGCCAGCGCGGTGCCAGCTCGTGCTCGCGGCGCAGCGCGTTCCGTACGCGCTGTTGGTGGCGCGCGAGCAGCTCGTCGCGGAGCACCGTCGACTCGAGCCCCTCCGAGCCGAACTCGATGCGCGAGGCGGTCGCCCGCCACGGGCGCTCCCGCCCGACACCGCCGTCGGCTTCCTCGACGAACTTCCAGCGCGCCAGGGCCCGCAGGTGGTAGCTGCAGGACGACGGACTGTCGCCGACCGCATCCGCACACTCCGTCGCGGTCGCGTGCTCGACCGTGTGCAGGTGGTCGAGGAGCGCGAGCCGCGTCGGGTGGGCGAGTGCCCGCATCGCCCGCGGATTGTCGATCGTCAGTGAGCGTTCGAAAGAGATGTTTCGAAACTACTCTTTCGAGAACCATTCGTCAAGAACGGCCTGCTCCTTTTCTCGCGCGAGGCCCGCCGGCGGGTCGGCGGGTGCTTCGCCGTTCTGCACCCATTCGAGCGTGTCGCGCGCCGTTTCCTCGAGCGGGCGTGTCTCGAGCCCTGCGGCGAACGCCGCCGAGGGATCGACGGAGAGCATGCTGCGGAAGCACGGGTCGTAGAGCCAAAGCGGCAGCTCCATCCATTCTCCGATCGAGTGCTCGTGCAGGAAGTCGGGGTCGACCCACACGAGCTCCGCGTGAGCGCCGGCGACGGCGCGGCAGGTCTCGAGCACCGTCTCGCGTGTCGTCGGACGGTCGACGGCGTTGTACGTGCCGGCGAGGCGGTCCTCCGCCGCGCGCACGATCCATGACGCGAGATCGCGCACGTCGATCACCTGCGCGTCCGCGCCGCGCGGCAGCGGCGCGAGCGCACGCCCCCCGTCGGCGAGCCTGGCCGGCCAGTAGGTGAAGCGGCCCGTCGGATCCCACGGTCCGACGATCAGCCCCGGGCGGGGAATGAACGCGTCCGGAAACCGCCCGCGCACGACGTTCTCGCAGAGCACCTTCAGCTCGCCGTAGGCCTCCTGCCAGTCCTCCGTCGACTCCTGCAGCTCCTTCAGGCTTGACGACTCGGTCGGCGGACTCGAAAGGTCCGCGTAGACCCCGATCGTCGAGACGAACGTGTAGTGGCCGATCGTGCCGAGCGCGTCGATCGTCTGCTCGACGAGGCGCGGCACGTAGCCGCTCGTGTCGACGACGGCGTCGAAGTCGCGTCCCGTGAGCGCCTCGAGGTCGCCGTCGCGGTCGCCGCGGAGCTTCTCGACGTCGTGAAAGAGCTCGGGCCGCGTCCGGCCGCGGTTGAACAGCGTGAGCTGGTGGCCGTGTTCGAGGGCGGCGTCCACGACGTGGCGGCCGAGGAATTGCGTGCCGCCGAGCACGAGGATGCGCATACGCTCACCCTATGCTCACGCTCGTCCGTCACGCTGCGGTCGTGATTGATCCGGCTGTTCCGTCGTCGGACTGGCGTCTGTCGCCCGAAGGGCGCGAGGCGGCGCGCGCGCTCGAACTGCCCGGCGGCTCCGCGCTGACGAGCCCCGAGCCGAAGGCCGCGGAGACCGCCGAGCTCGCCGGGTTGGACGCGGTCGTCGACAGGCGGCTGCGCGAGGTCGCGCGTCCGTGGTCGGACGACTATGTCGCCGACGTCGAGCGGTGGTTCGCGGGCGACGAGCCGGTCGGCTGGGAGCCGCGCTCTGAGGCCCTCGCCCGCCTGCGCGACGCGCTCGACGGATTCGACGGCGTGGCCGTCTCGCACGGGCTCGCCATCTCGCTCTACGCAGGGTTGACGTTCGAGGAGTGGAGCGCGTTGCCGTTCCCGGCGGTCGTCCGATGCTGATCAGGAACGCAGAGCCCGCGGACTACGGGCGCGTGATCGACGTGATCGACGCGTGGTGGGGCGGCCGGCAGATGTCGGCGATGCTGCCGAAGCTCTTCTTCGTGCACTTCCGCGACACGTCGTTCGTCGCCGAGGACGACGGGGAGCTCGCCGGGTTTCTCTGCGGGTTCCGTTCGCAGACGTACGCCGACGAGGCCTACGTGCACTTCGTCGGCGTCGACCCGGCCCGCCGGGGCTCGGGCCTGGGGCGCGAGCTCTACGAGCGGTTCTTCCAGGCGGTCGCGCCGCGCTCGATCGTGCGCGCGGTGACCTCGCCTGTCAACGAGCGCTCGGTCGAGTTCCATCGCGCGATCGGATTCGAGGTCGACCGCGTCGACGAGGACTACGACGGCCGTGGCGAGGCCCGGGTGTTGTTGGTGCGACGCGCATGAACATCGACGACGTCGGCGATCCGGCGGGCACGCCCGTCCTCTATCTGCACGGCGGCGGGGACTCCAGGCTGT